>CAZLOC010000104.1:0-10501 GCA_964560935.1 uncultured Anaerolineaceae bacterium
CATTTCAGAATTGCAGGAACGCCAGAAAGCGCTGGTCACCGACCGGGTGGAACAACGTATCGCCCGCATCCTGCTGAAATTGGCTGCGCAGTCTGGCAGAAAAATCGAGGAGGGCGTGCTGATCGACCTGCCTATCACCCGGCAGGATATAGCGGAGATGAGCGGGACGACGCTCTTCACCGTCAGTCGCACGTTGAACGAATGGGAACGGGGCGGCCTGCTCGAGATTGGCAGGGAACGGGTGGTCATCCGCAACCCGCACGGGCTGGTCAGTATCTCTGACGACCTGGTTGAAAGATAATCAGTACTTCACGAAAGTTGAAAGAATCCCCATGATTTCGAGCTTCTCCCAGTCATAAGGATTTCGAACCCAAGCCCGGAGCAGATATGCTGCGCCTGGCTTTTTTGTTGCCTCCTTGCGCCAGCGCAAAGACAAAGCCCGCCCTCTTCGATATGATGGCATCGAACAAACAGGCCTCATCTATTGGTATTTCAAAACCTTAAAGGAGCGAACCATGAAAACCTTCAAATTTATAGTCAGTGTATTGGTGCTTGGGATTTTACTGATCTCCTGCGCGCCAACGAATGCAACAGTGGTCAATACCGAGTATGTGCTGACAACTGACATGCGAGACGGCAAATTCGTCTACCTCGGCGTCAATGAAAACATCAACGGCGCTGTCAACCCGGCTTTGCGCGCCAAACCGGGCGAGAGGATCACGGTTATTTTGATCAACGCTGGTCATGGGCAGCACGATATCGTCTTCCCGGAACTTAACGTCAAATCCGATAAGATCAACCAAAAGGGGGAAACGACCTCGGTCACATTCACCGTGCCCGACAAGGACGTTGCGCTGACCTATCGCGATACGAATCACGCCAGGCTCGGGATGAGCGGCGTATTATTGGTTGGCAATGTTGCTGCGGCACAGGCTGTTGAGCCTGCCGGCGATCAGTCGATGGACATGTCGGGAGTACAGTCTACGGGTGTGACAATGGAATACACTCTCGAATCGGCAATCGCGGATGGCAGGATGGTCTTTGTGGGCAAGGGCGGCGGGATCGATGGCATGACCAACCCGGATTTGAAGGCGAACCCCGGCGATACGGTTAAAGTGACCCTGATCAGCGGTGAAGGCGCTGTGCATAATATTGTCTTCGATGTTTTCAATACCCGGTCCGCTGATGTTGTCGGGCAGGGAAACAGCGTCGTGATGGAATTTACCCCGGACCAGGAAGGCACCTTTGCCTACTTCTGCGATATCCCCGGACATCGGGAGGCAGGCATGGAAGGCAAGTTCATCGTCGGCTCCGGCGTCTCCTCCGCTGCAAGTGGAGCCAGCGACTCTTATACAAGTTCCGGAACAACGGAGAACGTTTCAGTTTCCACCGGACCAGCAGATCAAAATGCAGTCGACATCGTCCGTGATCCCGCCGATGTTCCAGCTCCAATTGGCAACCGCGGACCTCAAACGCTTCGCGTCGACCTGGAAACGGTCGAACTCTCCGGCCAACTGGCCGACGGCGCCACCTTCAAGTACTGGACCTTTGACGGGAAAGTCCCCGGCCCGTTTATCCGCGTGCGCGTAGGCGATACGGTGGAAGTACATCTCAAGAATTTACCTGACAGCAGTATGGCGCACTCGGTGGATTTCCATGCCGTCACGGGCCCCGGCGGCGGCGCGGTAGCCACACAGACCCAGCCCGGTGGAGAGACCATGTTCACCTTCAAGGCGCTCAACCCCGGCCTGTATGTCTATCACTGCGCCACGCCGATGGTTGCGCATCACATTGCCAACGGCATGTATGGGCTCATCCTGGTCGAGCCGGAAGGCGGATTGCCCCGGGTGGACCGTGAGTTCTATGTGATGCAGGGTGAACTCTATACCGCCCAGCCCTTTGGCGCGACTGGCGCCCTCACAGATGACACGGTAAAGCTGCTGAATGAAAACCCCGAATACTTCGTCTTCAACGGCGCTTCGATGGCCCTCGCAAGCGATGCGCATGCTCTGCGCGCCAATGTGGGCGAAACAGTGCGTATTTACTTCGGTGTGGGCGGCCCGAACTTCACGTCCTCTTTCCATGTCATCGGCGAGATTTTCGACCGCGTCTACGACCAGGCCTCGCTCACTTCGGCCCCGCTGACCGACGTACAGACCACGCTTGTCCCACCCGGCGGCGCGACGATGGTTGAGTTCAAACTCGACGTGCCCGGTCGTTACATCCTGGTGGATCATGCCCTCTCGCGCATGCAGCGCGGACTGGCCGGATACCTGTACGCGGAAGGCGATCCAAACCCGGACATCTACGACGGAACAGAAACACCGGGTAGTGGGCACTAATCACCGCTCTATTTGACGGGATGGAACATCCAATGCCCTCTCCTGATATGTTAATTTCCGATCTGTTAGCCCGGTCCCCACTCGTCCCGGCCCTGTTGATCGAGTTGCGTGTGGATTGCGTTGGGTGTTCCATGAATCGATTTTGTACCCTGGGTGATCTTTGCACACATTATGAACTGGATTTGGAAAGTATACTTCGCAGAATTCAAAAGGAGTTGATCGAGACGAAATCGAATCATTACCAGGGCTGAGAGCGAAAACGTCTTACCCGGATCAAGCCATTGAATATTCCTGAAAACAGGAGACGGGCGCCGCCCTTCGAAGTGTGCTTTTCGAGGGGCGGTTTGAGACCACCCTGCGTGCTTGCATTATTCCTGCGGAATGTATACAATCGCCCACATATAATAGACCTCTTGAAAAAGTATGGAAATAATCCTGCTCCAGGCGGCGTCCTCGCCGCCGGGGACGGCGACGAGAGCATTTATGCAAGAGTTCTAATAAAACACATCTTCTCTTCTCTAAAGAGGGGGGAAGTTTGGGAGGGCACAAAAGATGGCAAGACATGACCCACATTCCTACGCAGATTTGACCCAGGGGAGGATCGCGCATATCGACCTGCGCATCGAAGCTGATTTCGACGCTCATCTCTTGAATATCGAGGCGGATTACCAGCTTGTGGAGCCGGTCAACGGTTCGCTATTTCTCGACGCAGCAGGGATCGACCTCGCGCGGGCCGTGGCCAATGGTCGAACACTGCAGTGGGAATTCGACCAGCAGGACGAACTGCTGGGCGAACGTCTGCACCTGAAAGAGTTGCATGGCCTTTCATCCTTCACACTGGCGTTCAGCACTTCTCCCGAAGCGCGCGCCCTGCAATGGCTGCCGGGCGTCCAGACGGCCGGCGGAGTGCACCCGTTCCTGTACAGCCAGTGCCAGGCCATCCACGCGCGCAGCATTTTCCCCTGCCAGGATACGCCCTCAGTGCGCTTCACGTTCAGCGCGGAAGTGGAAGTCCCCAAAGCGCTGACCGCGGTCATGGCGGCCGAGCAGGTCAGGGTCCGGGAACGAGGCGCGAATAAAGTCTTCCAATTCAAGATGCCGCAGCCCATCCCGTCCTATTTGTTCGCAATCGGCGCTGGGAACCTTGTCTTCCGCGAACTGGGGCCGCGCACCGGGGTCTACGCTGAACCGGAACTCGTCGAAGCTGCCGCCTGGGAGTTTGCTGAGAACGAAGCGAAGATCGTGGAGGCGGAGAAACTTTTAGGACCGTACCTGTGGGGACGCTATGATCTGCTGATCCTGCCGCCGTCGTTCCCCTATGGCGGGATGGAGAACCCGCGCCTGACCTTCCTGACGCCGACCGCCATCCTGGGCAACCGCGGGCAGACCACCCTGATTACCCATGAACTGGCCCACGCCTGGACCGGCAACCTGGTGACCAACGCCACCTGGGAGGATTTCTGGCTGAACGAGGGCTGGACCACCTACGCCGAAACGCGCATCACCGAGGTGCTGGAAGGGATAGAGTTCGCCGACCTGACGGCCGTGTACGATGAGCAGCGCCTGTTCGAGGTGATGGAACGCATCGGCATGGATTCCATCCTGACCCGCCTGAAAGTCCCTTCGGAGGGGCTGGACCCAGATTCAGCCACTACCATTATCCCTTATTACAAAGGCTGTTTCTTCCTGAAAGAGTGCGAGTACGCCGTTGGGCGCGAGCGCTTCGACGCTTTCATACACAAATATACCGGGAAGTACCAGTTCCAATCCTTGACCACCGAAGCGTTCCTGGATTTTCTTGAGCGGGAACTCCCGGAAGTATTCGAGAAAGTGAACGTTCAGGAATGGGTTTACGAGCCGGGTCTGACCGATAAGCGCCGAAAGCCACAGTCGGCGTTATATGATGAAGTGCAGAGTGTCCTATCTGTATACCGCCAGGGTACACGCCCAGCCAGGGGGCAAGTAGCGGACTGGCGTCGCTACCAAATCCTGTCATTTTTGCAGGCGCTGCCGAAACAAATCCCAGCCGAGGATTGCAAATACTTCGAGGAAATACTCGACCTGGAAGGCAAAAACGACGCCGGTCATTATTCTTATTTCTATACCACCTGCATCACCAGTGGCTATCAAGACATCCTGCCGCGTGTCGAAGAGTTCATCGACAGGGTCGGTCGCATGTTATATCTCTTGCCCATCTTCCGCGCCATGATCGCTGCAGACTGGGCAAAACCGCATGCCCGCCGCATTCTCGAGGCTGTGCGCGAACGCCAGCACACGATCACCCTCCATGTTGTCGACAAACTGCTCGAAAAAGCCGGGTTGTAAACCAATCCCAATCCAAAATGGAACGTCCTTACGTATTCCTTAATGTAGCTATGACTGCCGACGGCAAGATCGACACCTTCGAGCGGCGCGGCGCGGCCATCTCCTCCCGGCGAGACAAGGAGCGCGTGGACAGGTTGCGCGCTGAAGCGGACGCCGTCATGGTCGGCGGACGCACGTTGCTGGATGAAAACCCGAAGCTGACGGTCAAATCGGCGGATTTGCGTGCAGAGCGGGAAGCGCGCGGGCTGGCGCCGAATCCCGTCAAAGTGGGCATCGCCTCGGACGTGGACCTGAGGCCTGATTCTGATTTCCTGACGGTTGGCCCAGCCCGCATCGTAATATTTACCACCCAGCAAACATCTAATAAGCAGCTTGAATTCTTGCGCGCGCGGGGAGGGGAAGTCTTCATCCATGACACACAGCGCGTGGATCTTCCCAAAGCCCTGAGCACGCTCAAAGAGATCGGAGTCAACCGTCTCATGGTTGAAGGCGGGGGCACACTCAATTTTGAGTTATTGCGCCTGGGATTGGTGGACGAACTGACGGCCTACGTTGCGCCGCTGGTGTTCGGGGGGGAGTCCGCTCCTACACTGGCAGCAGGCTCGGGCCTGGTGCAAAGCGCGGCCATCCCGTTGAAGCTGGTGAACGTCGAGGCGTGGGAGGATGGCGGGGTTTTGCTACATTACAAAGTGTAGGGCAATTTGCCAAATTGTCCTACGGGAGATAAGACAAAATGACAACACTCACACACGAAGTGATCGAAGATCTGATCGAAGAAAATTGCTGCCACGAATGCGAAGGCGTGGGCAAGGATAACGTTTGTGTGCGCATCGAGGCCATTGCCGAGCTGCCTACGCGCTTTGGGGATTTCCACATTGTGGCCTTCTGGAACAACCGCGATGAGAAGGAACATGTTGCAATTATCAAAGGTGAAATCATCGATGGGGAAGACATTCCCGTGCGCCTGCACTCCGAGTGCCTGACCGGCGACGTGATCGGTTCGCTGCGCTGCGATTGCCGCGACCAGCTCGAAGCCGCCCTGCGCATGATTGGCCAGATGGACAAGGGCATCGTGCTCTACCTGCGACAGGAAGGACGCGGCATCGGGCTGATCAATAAGATCCGCGCTTACAGCCTGCAGGATATGGGACTCGATACCGTGGAGGCCAACCTGGCGCTCGGCTTCCGCGACGACGAGCGCGACTACGCCGTGGCCGCCCACATGCTGATGTCGCTCAAGGTCAAATCCATCGACCTGATCACGAATAACCCTAAAAAGATCGAGCAACTGACCCAGCACGGCATCCAGGTCAGCGGGCGTATCCCGCACATCATGCAACCGAACGAGCATAACCGCTTCTACCTGGAGACCAAAGCCGCCAAGTCGGGTCACTTTATCGATTTCTCCGGCAAGCCGCACCTGGTCGAGCAGACCGATCGCCCGCTCGTGCACGGCATGACCGAAGCGCAGATAGAGGCTTTAAGTGAATGATCGTGTCATCGTGATAACCGGCGCAACCGGCCAGCTGGGGCGGGTTGCCGTGCGCGCTTTCGCAGAGCAGGGGGCATCCCTGGCCTTGTTGAGCACCGATCAGGATAAACTGGATGCCCTGGCCCGTGACCTGAACCTGCCAACCGACCGCATCCTGACCCATGCCGCAAACCTGCTCGACCCGGAAGCAGTCCGGGACGCTGCCGAGGCTGTCTCCGCCAAATTCGGGCGGGTCGATGCCCTGATCCACCTGGTCGGCGGCTGGACCGGCGGCAGGACCATCGCCGAGTCCGCTGCGGAGGATTTCAAATTCATGCTCGACCAGCACGCCTGGACGACTATCCACTTGCTTCAGGCCTTTACGCCAAAACTGGTTGCCAATGGCTGGGGACGTGTGATCGCGGTCTCATCGCCGCTTGCGACAAATCCGTCCGCGAAAATGGGCGCTTACGCGGTTGGCAAAGCCGCACAGGAAACCCTGTTGCTGACCCTGGCAGACGAGTTCGCGGGTACGGATGTGACTGTCAACGTGATCCAGGTCAAGTCCATTGATGTGAAAGGTACAGGCAAAGGGACGTCTCCCGAGGAGATCGTCTCAGCCATGTTGTACCTGTGTTCCGATGAAGCGGGCAAGGTCAATGGGGCAAGGATACCCTTGTACAATTAAAATCGTGTCACTCTGAGTGAAACGAAGAGTCTCCCGCGCAAAGCGCGGGGATTCTTCACTCCCTACGGTCGTTCACGCGTGCCTGCGCACGGTGCGGGCAGAATGACAAAAATGGGTCCGTCAGACTGGAGTATAATGCCCCAATATATGGGCTTTTTTTATAAGTCAACTGCAAAGGAGGCATCAAATGACAGACACTTTGTCCATCACGACCTCGCCAGCCGAGGGCAAAGCCAATGTGACCGTGTTTCACTTAAGTGGCATACTGGATGCCGCCGGAGAGGATTCCTTATGCGAACAAGCCCGTCAGGCCTTCGAAGGCGGAGCCAAATTTTTGCTGCTCGATATGCAAAACCTGAACCATATCTCCAGCGCGGGATTGCGGGCTTTGCACAACATCTTCAAAATGTGCACACCTATGGAAGAAATCGAAGCAGCGCGCGAGGGCGGCGAGCCTTACAAATCCCCCTATTTCAAGTTGGCCGGGGCCTCGCCGGATGTGTACTATGTGCTCAACCTGGCCGGTTTCCTGCATAACATCCCCTTCTATCCCACGATGGAGGATGCGCTGAAATCGTTCGATTAAACGTATCTTCTCTAAAAGAAGGGGGGTGTGGGGTGTTTTGGGCTGGCGTAGCCAGCCCAAAACACCCCACACCCCGATTAATTGAAAGATACTTATGTACCATGCTTCGATATAATCATCCCTTATGACTAAACAACAATTCCCCGAACCAACCGTGGGCGTTTTCATCTTCGACCAGCAGGGTAAACTACTTCTGTTACGATCGCACAAATGGCCGGGAGTGTACGTGGTCCCCGGCGGGCATGTGGAACTGGGCGAGCGGCTGGAGGAGGCCGCCATCCGCGAAGCGAAGGAAGAGACCGGGTTGGACGTCTACGACCTGGAGTTCATCAACTTCCAACAATTCATCTATGATCCCGCCTTCTGGAATAAACGGCATTTCATCTTCTTTGATTTTGCTGCCAAAACGAGAAGCACGGATGTGCGTTTGAATGATGAGGCCCAGGAGTTTGTGTGGGTAGAACCAGAAGAAGCGCTTGGGATGAAATTGGATTCTTACACGCGCACTTCGATCGAAGTGTATTTGAAAAAAACTGGTCAAGTTTGAGGCTTGACCAGTTTTTTTAGAAGCATCAAAGCCGGGGGATCAGCACCGGGGTGCGTTCTTTATAGGCTTCGTAGTCTTCCTGACCACCCCATTTTTCATCGGCGCTTTTCTCCAGCATGGGTACCCCGCTGATGCGGGTCAGCAGCACGGCGACGAAGAGCGGGGAGATCAGGGCAACCCACTGCCAGCCCCGTAGGACAGGCAGGGCAATGACCGCCACACCGATCCAGAGAACAATTTCGCCAAAGTAGTTCGGATGACGGGAGCGGGCCCACAGGCCAGTCTGGATGAATTTGCCCTGATTCTCCGGGTTCGCCCGGAAGCGGCTTTTCTGGGTGTCTGCCAGAACTTCGAATGCAAAACCGAATACCCAGATCAGGACGCCAACCAGGGCAAAGATGTCCAATTCTTTTCGAGTGGTCGTGGTGATGGCAACCAGCGCGGCGGCCAACGTGAACGTCACCCACAACCCCTGCAAGGTCCAGGTGTTGAGAAAGCGGATGAAGGATGGTTTGATCTCGTCGAAACGGGTGTCCTTGCCTGCTTTGTGGATGCGGCGGAACAGGAAGGTGCCCAGGCGAGCGGCCCAGATCACCACCAGAACCAGCAACAGGATCGAGCGGCCATCGATAACCGGGCTGAGCAGCACTGCCATGATCGTTACAAAGATGTAGGTAATGCTGCCAGTCAGGTCGAAGAATTTTTCGGTCTGTAGCAAGTAGGCCGGGATGAAGACCAGCCATTGGATCAGGAAGGCCAGCCCAACCGAAAAGGCGAAGAGCGGCATCCCGAAGACCGAGGCTCCACCCTGGCTGCCAGCTATGGCAACCCCAATGCCGATCAGGATGACAATAGGAAGAACGATCAGTGCAATACGATCCGCTTTTTTCATGGTGTTTTGTCCTTTCTGCCCCGGCATGAAAGTGGAGCAGTTCATTATAACGTTCTTATCAAGGTAGCCATGGGTTTCTGTGGAAACGAATTCTGAAAGAACTGGCGCAGGGGTTCGCACAGGGACGGACTGGAATGCTCTTCAGTCAACAGGTAGCCTTCGATAGTGAGCACCAAGGTCAGGCGTGGATAGACAGGCTGTAGTATTGAGTGACGAGGCACAGGGATTTATGCGGGAATTCGTGGAGAGTAGCGGTTAAAAAAATGGACTCCGCATTTGGCAGAGTCCATTTTTACTATTCACTATTCTCCACTCTCTACTCTTTGGGAGAAAAATACACATCCGTCGGCTTGAGCTTCGAGTTGCGCAGGAAGTTCGGCTGCACCTCCATCCCGATCCAATCCAGCGTGGCTTCCATCGGGTCGACGCCCATCAAACGGGTGAGCAACAACGTGTTCACGCCTTCGATCTCGATCAACGCCAGCACGAAGGGCGTTTCGGGCAGGAACTCCTCCGAACCGAAGTGACAGACCGTGAAGGCGTGTACTTTGGCAGGCTGCTCGGTGATGTCGATCCAGTTCGTTTCCGCGCCGGAGTACATGTCGTGGCCGCGCGGGTTGGCGTAGGTATAGCCGTGCACCGGGTCCTGGCTGGCGAGCAGGCGCTTGTTGGCCAGCCCGGCAAACCAGGGGCTGTCCTGCCCGTAGGAGTGCAGGTAGGTGATGCTGTAGGGCTGCTCGATCTGGATGGGCGCCATCTTCTTCAGGAAGGCCAGCGCATCCGGGTCGAGTTCCTGTGGGAAGGGCACACCGTGGACGATGTAGCCGCCCAGGCTTTCTTCGCGTCTTGACGGTAACTTGGACATGGCTTAACCCTCCCGTTCCAAAACGGAGACTGTGACGTACGTACCGGTCCCGGCATGCGAATGGATCGCGCCGCGCTTCGCATCCCGGACCTGGAGCGTGCCATCGTTAAAGTGACGTTCCACACTCCCCTGCAACTGCCAGATAGCGAAGACCGCCTGCATCAGCCCCGTCGCGCCGACAGGATGCCCGCAGGCGATCAAGCCGCCCGACGGGTTGACCGGGCAAGCCGGTTTATCGGGCAGGTCCAGACCATAATCGACGCCCGGCATGAAGGCCACCCCCGAAGCGGCAAATGCGCCGCCCTCGCCATAGCGGCACAGACCCAGGTCTTCGTAGGTCTGGATTTCTGACGAGGTGTAGGCATCGTGCAGTTCGACGAAGTCCAGTTCGTCCAGCGGATCGCTGATGCCGGCATGTTTCCAGGCCATATTGCCCGCCGTGCGCCCGGCGCGGAAGGAATGCACGCCCGGGTAGCGCGTGCCGTGCTCCCATAACTTTTTGTAGTAGGCCCGCGTCTCGTCGGATGATTTCTCCTGCGGAGTGGCGTAATCGCTCATGAACGTGTCATAGTCAAAATGCGGACGGTCGGCCATGCGCATGGCGTCCGTGCCGCGCCCGATACCGGTCACCCTGACCAGCGGGCGGGCGATCTGCGCCCCGGCGGCTTCCAGTTTCTTCAAGCCTTCTTCCGAAACCAGGATCGTCGCCGCTGCGCCGTCCGACATGACACAGATGTCCAGGCGGGTCAGCGGCCAGGCCACCATCGGCGCATTGCGCACATCTT
>CAZLOC010000105.1:0-10476 GCA_964560935.1 uncultured Anaerolineaceae bacterium
CAGGAAAACTCCGGTAAGCTGGTGACCCTTGTCAAGCAATATGCCCGCCTTTATGCCCTGGATAACGGCCTGCCGGTCATTATTGTGGACGGCCCTCCCGGTATCGGCTGCCCGGTGATTGCCGCGGCAGCAGGAGCTGACCTGGCATTAATCGTCGCCGAGCCCACCGTTGCCGGAATTCACGATCTGGATCGCATTTTACAAACAACGAGGCATTTTCGCATCCCCACGCTGGTCGTCATCAATAAAGCTGACATTTTCCTGGAAGGCTCCGCGCAAATCGAGACGTTTTGCCGCGAATCGGACGTTGAGCTGGTCGGTCAAATTCCATTTGACCCAACCGTCACCGAAGCCATGCTGAACGGCGAACCGGTCACCGAATATCGATCCGAAGCCCCTTCAAGCCAGGCGTTAGCAGACATCTGGCAAACCGTTGCCGCCCGGTTGGTCCCATCTGGAGGTCCCGATGCCTGATCCTGAAGCCCTTCGCCAGGCAATATTTGAGCGCCTGTCGAATGTCATCGATCCAGAAACCGGTGTGGACGTGGTGCGCATGCGCCTGATCGAAGACTTTGAAGTCAATGCAGATGGGTATGTGACCTATAAATTCCGTCCCTCCTCGCCATTCTGCCCAATTGCAGTGCCGCTTTCGCAGGATATCCAACATGCCGTTGCAGAAGTAGAAGGAGTCTCGGGTCAAGAGATGGAAATAGTTGGTTTTGCTTTAGGCGATGAGTTGATGAAATGGCTCAATCAAGCGATGAGGGATGAAGGCTCCCAAGGAAGTGGGAAGTAAAAAATAATATTTTAATATTGCCTCCCATATGCCTAATGTCGTTTGTTGACAATTCAAAACAAGAAACTAGGAGACACTCGTGATTAATAGAGAAAAGGTTATCGAAGCGCTTTCAAAAGTTGAAGATCCCGAATTACACCGTAGCCTGACGGATTTGAAGATGGTGCGCAATATCGAGATAAACGATGGCACGGTAGATATCACCATTGCTTTAACTTTACCCAACTGCCCGCTCAAGGATCAGATCGAGGCCGATGTACGCGCGGCCATTACCGCTTTACCGGAGGTTAAACAGGTAGAAGTTCACCTGATCGCCATGACCGAGGAGGATCGCAAGGCATTATTTGGCGAACCTGAAGGGGGATCTGCCGCCCCATACAACCACATCCAGCGCGTGGTGGCAGTGATGAGCGGCAAGGGAGGCGTCGGGAAATCCCTGGTCACCGGCTTGCTGGCGACCGCACTGGCGCATGAGGGCTATAAGGTCGGCGTGCTGGATGCGGATATCACCGGTCCCAGTATCCCTATGTTGTTTGGATTGCATGGGCCGGTAGAACCCGGCCCGGTCGGGATACGGCCGTTAATAAGTGGGACCGGGGTTAAGATTATTTCGATGAACTTTTTACTGGAGAGCGAGGATCAGGCAGTGATCTGGAGAGGCCCTCTGATCGGCAGAGCGATTACCCAGCTTTGGGGGGATGTTATGTGGGGAGACCTGGATTACCTGCTGGTCGATTTACCGCCTGGAACTTCGGATGCCTCACTCACCACCATGCAGTCGCTGCCTGTCCACGGTATCGTGATGGTCACGACCCCACAAAGTTTGGCATCTATGGTCGTACGCAAAGCTGTGAACATGGCCCAGGTGATCAAGACACCCATTGTCGGCGTAGTGGAGAATATGGCTTACTTTATCTGTCCAGACACTGGCAAGCGTCATTTCATTTTTGGCCCCAGCCATGTCTCCGAGATCATGCAGACCGCCGCGGCGCCGCTCCTGGCACAACTGCCAATTGATCCGCAGGTATCCTCCCTGTGCGACGCTGGAAAAATCGAAATGGTTAACCTCGCCGAAATCCCGGCGCTGCTGAAAGCCTTTATCCAGGAGGTCCCCGTGACCGCCTACCATCCTGCCTGAAAAACCATCTGAGAGAAACCATGGGTAAACCAGTTGAGGAGAGACATGAATACCAAAGTAAAAATCGGGATCATTATTTGCGACCGCTATCGAACCTGTGCCGGCGGGAAATGCTTGCGGGCAATGAGAAATAAAGAAGGTGCATTTGCCCAATACGCCGATTCTGAAGTCGAGCTGGTGGGTTACACCACTTGCGACGGCTGCCCGGGTGGTAATGTCGAATACACGGGTGAAGAAATGGTGAAAAATGGGGCGCAGGTGATCCACCTGGCTACCGGTCTGCTGGTTGGCTATCCTCCTTGCCCTTATATCCATACATTCAAATCTTTCCTTGAGAAACGCTATGAGGTAAAGGTTGTTGTGGGTACGCATCCCATCCCCAAAAAATACCTGGAAATGCACACGAGCCTGGGAACATGGGAAGATGCTCAATGGCCCCCGCTTTTAGAGCCAACGATGGCAGATGAAGCCACTCGCAAGGCTTATAACTGAGAATGCATACTTCACTGGAATGTGTTCCCTGCCTTCTGAGGCAGGCTCTTGATGCAGCCAAAATGGTATCAAGCGACCCTGCTGTTCATGAGCAGGTAATGCGCGAATTCTTGCATTGGGCCGTAGATATGGATTTGAGTGAATCGCCTCCAGCTATGGCGCAGCGCATCCACCATCGACTACGCGAGATAACGGGCATAGAAGATCCTTACCTTTCGGCAAAGGCTCAACAAAACCTGATCTCTATGGAATTACTACCGGGACTCAGATCCGCGATTCAAACGTCTGAGTACCCCCTGATGAGCGCAGTCCGTATTGCGATTGCGGGAAATATGATTGACATGGGGATAAATGGAAATATAACCGAGGCAGACATGCATCTGGCTATGAAGCATGCCCTGTGCGAGCCGTTCTTTGGGGAAGAGGATTTGTTTTCCAAGGCTGTTGCCAAAGCGCAATCCATCTTGTATTTAGCCGATAATGCAGGCGAAATAGCTTTTGACCGGCTTGTGATTGAGCAAATATCGCCCGAGCGGGTTACGCTTGCCGTACGCGGTGCACCTGTTATTAATGATGCCACCCTGGTTGATGCACAGGCTGTCGGTCTTCAAGATATCGTGGAAATTATCGATAATGGTTCGGACGCTCCAGGGACTCTGCTGGATGATTGCAGCCCGGAATTTCGCCGCCGCTTTGCCGAAGCTGACATGATTATTGCGAAAGGCCAGGGCAATTATGAGACCCTGAGCAATCAGTCCGGCAGTATTTTCTTCTTGTTCAAGGTCAAATGTCCGTTGGTCGCAAATCATATCATGCAGCCTTTAGGGACACACGTGTTGGCTTACTCGAATGTGGGCACCCTGGCAATGGAACACTGGCTGTATCGCCAGTTTGACAGATATCTGCCTGAATGAACGATGTGTTGATACGTGGACACTACAGGATCGGCTATGTTCACAAGCATATTTGGAAGTGTCCTTTTAGCCAGTTCCCTGGCATGTCTGGTTACCACGATCGGCATCTTTACGATCAGCAAGCATGAAAAATGGGGAAGTAAAAATGTTGTCTATTTTATGAGCTTTGCCGCAGGTGTGCTGATTTCAGTTTCTTTCATCCATATCATTCCAAAATCATTTGGCATGAACGAGGTAGCTCCCGTCTACCTGCTTATTGGTTTTATGGGACTTTACATCTTCAATCGCTTTTTGACCGCATTTGTGTGCCATGAACGTGATTACAACGAACTTTCCATTGGTATCATCCCGATGGTTGGGATCGGTCTTCATTCCTTTATTGATGGGATCATCTACTCTGTAGCCTTCAAGGTAAGTATTTTCACTGGTGTGCTGGCGGCGATAGGAATGGTGTTTCATGAATTCCCCGAAGGGGTGGTTACATTTCTACTGCTGGAACGGGCTGGCTTTACGAAAAAAAGGTCGGCGTTATTGGCTTTCCTGGCTGCTGCAGTTTCTACACCATTAGGCACTTTGGTCTCGTTTCCCTTCATCAGCAAGATTGATCGCTCCACTTTAGGAATTCTATTGGCGGTATCTGCAGGTGCGCTCGTTTATGTGGGTGCATCTCACTTGCTTCCCGCAGTTGAAAAAGAGAACCGGAGCTATACCCTTATCTCATTGGGAGCTGGCATCCTGATTGCCGTATTGATCGTTATTTCGAAACCCTAAAAGGTTGAAGCCATGAAATATGTATTCGGACCGGTACCATCCCGCCGATTAGGGCAGTCTTTGGGAATTGATCCTGTGCCCCTCAAGACCTGTAATTGGAATTGTGTATATTGCCAGTTGGGACGCAGTATCCCAGTGACGAATGAAATACGCGAGTACCACCCGCGCGAAGAGATTATCGCTGAAGTAAAGCAAGCCTTGCTATCCCATAAAGTGGGTGAAATCAATTGGGTCACAATGGTCGGATCAGGTGAGACGACTCTGCATGCCAGCATTGGCTGGCTGATCCGGCAAGTAAAGTCGCTGACAGATATGCCCTTGGCAGTTATCACAAATGGGTCTTTGCTGTACCTGCCAGAAATACGGCGTGCATTATCAACGGCTGATGCCGTATTACCATCCCTTGACGCTGGGAACGTAAAACTCTATCGCAAGATCAATCGACCCCACCCAGAGATCAGTTTTAAGCGTCTTGTAGAGGGATTGGTTGCCTTGCGTAAAGAATATCCAGGTAAGTTGTGGGTTGAGGTCATGCTGGTGAAGGGACTCAACGATACTGAAGCTGCGTTAATAGAAATAGCCGCATTGCTGAAGAACATCCAGCCCGATGAAGTCCATATCCTACAGCCAACCCGATCCCCTGCGGAGACCTGGGTTCAGCCCGCAGATGAGGAAGGGTTGTTGCGCGCACGCGTCATTTTCGGCGATATTGCCAGGGTTATACACCCCGCCAGCGGATCTTTCGACCTGGGCGGGGCTGAATCGCTGGTGGAGGCGGTGCTCGGTATCATCACCCGCCACCCCATGCGCGAGGACGAATTGATCGAATCGCTAAAAGGCTTTTCTACAGAAGAAGTGTCTGCGACGCTGACCGCGTTAGAGGAATGTGGCAAGGCGCAGGTTGTGGAGCGTTTTGGCAGCCGTTTTTGGGCCGCTTCACCTGCACATTACCCTGAGAATGCTCACAAGGGATGACCGCGAGATCCATGAGAGGGCGTGAAATATAAAACAGCGCATACGCGATCTTCACACCGATGTGTCTTTTAATCATGCGTCGACTATATCCAGAAATGGGAGATGGCCTCATGAAACAGTTTGAGACCGATGTAGTTCTGCGGGATGGCTCTCTGGCTCATGTGCGGCCGGTGAGTTTAGAGGACAGCGCTCTTTTATTGGACTTTATCAAGAACCTCACTCCCGAAACACTCTATCTCCGCTTTATGCATGCAGTGCGGCCAGAGCAGGCAGTAAAGTTAATGGTCCCCATAGAAAGCCAATTTGCTTTGGTGGCATTACGTGAGGACAAGGTAATTGGACATGCAATCTACGCCAGAACTCTTCCAGGAAAGGCCGCCGCCGCCGTCGTGGTTTCAGATGGATACCAGAGGAAGGGCCTGGGGACGATATTACTCGGCCAACTTACCCAAGCCGCATTCGCAGCAGATATCTCGGAACTGGAAGCGCATGTGGCTCCAGAAAATGCACCGATGTTGCATGTCTTGCGTGAATTGGGTTTTCCTACGGTCCTGAAAAGCGAACCGGGTTTCATTCACGTCACATTCCCTGCCTCTCTCCTTCCAGAGGCTTTGGCTCGCTTCGAACAGCGTGAAGCGATGGCAGCATTCGCCGCGATGGAAAAGTTCTTTCACCCACGTGGGATCGCGGTGATCGGTGCTTCACACAAGCGTGGAAGCATTGGCGGTGAGCTGTTCCGAAACATTATGGAGACTGAATTCCAGGGTCCAGTCTATCCAGTAAATAACAGTAATGCTGTAGTGCAGTCGGTAGTGGCTTACCGGACTGTCCTCGATTGCCCTGGTCCCGTCGATCTGGCGTTTATCGCCGTACCTGCCGCAGCAGTGGTTTCTGTTGCCAGAGAATGTGCTCAAAAAGGAGTAGCTGCAATTGTGGTCATCTCTTCTGGCTTTGCCGAGGTGGGCGAGGCCGGTGCAAGGCTACAACTGGAACTGGTGGAAGTTTGTCTCGAGACCGGGATGCGGCTCATTGGTCCCAATTGCATGGGGATTGTCAATACTGAAGTAAATGTCAGTCTCAATGGGCAATTTTCCCCATATAAGCCAATTCCAGGCAAAATTGGTTTTCTCTCGCAGTCCGGCGCTCTTGGAATCGCCATCATTGAGTACGCCAGCAGGTTAGGACTCGGGATGTCGACTTTCGTTTCTGTCGGAAACAAGGCAGATATCTCCGGCAATGATTTGATGCAATATTGGGAGAGTGACGAGAACACCAACTTGATCCTGCTTTATCTTGAGTCATTTGGCAATCCGAGAAAATTCTCCCGCATTGCCCGGAGAGTGGGTAGGAAAAAGCCCATTATCGCCGTGAAAGGAGGGCATTCAATCGCAGGTTTTCGGGCGACTCAATCACATACTGGTGCTCTCGTCGCTGCTTCTGACGTAACTGTGGACGCTTTATTCCGCCAGGCCGGGGTCATCCGGACTGATGTGCTTGTCGAAATGTTCGACGTGGCCGCCCTTCTCACCACGCAGCCGGTACCCAAAGGGGATCGCGTGGCAATCATCACCAATGCGGGCGGGGCGGGCATCCTCGCCGCTGACACGTGCGAAGACCTCGGCCTTCAAGTGATTGAACTGTCCAACGAAACACAGGCTGCGCTCAAGGACTTTCTCTCCTCGGCAGCAGGTGTGAGGAATCCTGTGGACATGATCGCTTCCGCCTCCTCAAGCGATTATGCACGTGCCATCCGTCTGGTAGCAGGCGACCCCAATGTGGATGCCCTGATTGTTATCTTTATCCCCCCTATGGCACTACGCCCAGAGGAAGTAGCCGTGGAAATTTTGATGGCAGCGCGTGATCTAGACGGGCGCATTCCAATTATCAGCACATTCATGGCAAGCCACGGGGCACCTGAGATCCTTTCAGATGGGCAAATCCGTATTCCCTCCTATCCCTTTCCGGAAGCAGCGGCTCGTGCTCTGGCACGCGCGACGCAGTATGGCAAGTGGCTGGCTTCTCCTGAAGGCAACACTCCGGTTATTACGGATTTGCGCCGGGAAGAAGCTGCCGCGATTGTGGCTCATGCCCTTCGGGAGGGCGGTCGCTGGCTTACGCTTGAAGAAACCGAGGTCTTGCTCAGTTGTTACGGTATTCCTCTGGTGAAGACCCTGCATGTAACAACCCCGGAGGAGGCGGGACAGGTCGCTTTGGAGATGGGTGGGAAAGTTGTCCTCAAAGCTGTTGTTCCTGGATTGATCCACAAAACGGAGGCTGGTGCAGTTCGCCTGGCTCTCGCGGGCATTGAAGAGACGCGCCTGGCGGCGGAGGAGATGTTGAAGCTACTCGAGGCTGCAGGCTTGAAGGTATCCGGATTCATAATTCAGCCGGAGGTGCCAACGGGTATCGAGATGTTCGTCGGTGTCACACATGACCTGGTTTTCGGTCCAATCGTGGTTTGTGGTGCTGGCGGTGTCCTCGTCGAGTTGCTCAAGGATGTTACAGTTCGTATCACGCCTCTAACCGATCAAGACGCCAAAGAAATGATTCGTTCGCTTAAGACGTTCCCGCTCCTCGGCGGGTATCGCGGCGGACCCCGTTATGATGTGGTTGCACTCGAACAGGTTATCCTCCGGGTAGGCGCAATGGTGGAAGACATCCACGAAATTGGCGAGTTAGACCTCAACCCCGTGATGGTGTTGCCTGAGGGACAAGGAGTGTCCCTGGTAGATGCGCGCATCCGGATAACTGAGATACTTCCACCTCTTCCTTTCGGTGCCAAAAAACGCTAAATTTCGTTATAGGACTTGAAAACAGTGTGAACATAAACGAAAAGAAATGGAGCGATAGAGAATGGAAAAGGCTCGAGGACCGTCACAAGCACCAGAGCTGGTTGAGAGTCGCTTGGCACAGCTGTTCGACCGTGATTGGATAATGGAGAGGAACCACTGCAGATCATCGAGGCTGGAAAAAACAATCGATAACTATAGTTAAGGAGAGCTAGCCCAACTCGCAATTGAAGATAAAGGAGTTAACCGGGCGATTTCTTAAGAAGCTGAGTAGAAAACGATGCATACAAAGGGTGGTCGTCGGGCGCGTGCCAGGATTTTGGAATTGGCGATTTTGATTTGCTTTACCTGTCCTTTTCCACCACCTGATCCCCGTGACGACCGTGGTCCCTCGACCCTATTCGTACCTGGGAGTAGTGGTGATGCTTATTGGGGTGTCCCTATTGATCTGGGCTGTTATGATTTTTCGCAAAGTAGGGTCAAGTTTCCAATTGCAAGGAGGAGGAACTGTTCTGGTGAAATCCGGGCCATTTCGATTGAGCCGTAATCCGATGTATCTCGGTATGATAATCTGGACAATCAGCCTGGCTATCTTGCTTGGATCGCTGATCGCTTTTCTTTTCCCCCTCCTTCTCTTTCTATTGGCTAATTTCTTGATGATCCCACTGGATGAGGCGGAATTGCAACAAATCTATAAGGAAGAGTTTATTGAATATAAACGGCTTGTCAGACGATGGCTCTGAGCTTAAGGCTAAGACTCTGCTTAACAATTTAATGGAGAGGACTTAGCGGGCAGGATTTCTCCAGCTAGACCATAGCCAGGTAAAGTATGAGGAATAAGGAGTTGGACAAACATGGACAAAAATGACACAGAGATCGTTCTAACAGTGAATGGGGTAGTAAAACATTTTATGGTCAGCCATGAGGAGAGCTTACTGAATGCTCTACGCCGTGCTTCCTACTTCAGCGTTAAATACGGCTGTGATGATGGCACCTGCGGGGTTTGCACGGTGCTTCTAAATGGAAAACCAGTACACAGCTGCAAGATCTACGCTGCTGATGTAGATGGGGCAGAGATCACGACCCTGGAAGGATTGAGCCACAATGGGAATCTTCACCCCATCCAAGAAGCATTTATCGAGACAGGTGCCATTCAATGCGGCTTTTGTACACCGGCCCAAATCCTTGTGGCAAAGGCTCTCCTGGATAAAAACCCTGCCCCAACAGAAACTCAAA
Source organism: uncultured Anaerolineaceae bacterium (assembly GCA_964560935.1). Classification (GTDB taxonomy): domain Bacteria; phylum Chloroflexota; class Anaerolineae; order Anaerolineales; family Villigracilaceae; genus JAABUE01. Next base: position 9,112 of record CAZLOC010000105.1, read on the forward strand.
TCCGCCAGGCTTTGAACAGCGTCCTCTGCCGCTGCACTGGTTACGTGCGCACGATCGAGGCTGTGCAACGTGCTGCAGCACGCTTACGGAGCGAACCAATCTCCCCGATCAATCATATTGAACAGCCACTGCCCGCAGACCTGAATAATGTCACGCTTCCAGAAGCCTACTACCGACGGGATAAGTCGCGTGACCCTCTGCCACCAATGGTCTTTTCACCACCAGATTTTGCCAAAACAAACATAGTCGGCAGACCAGAAGTTAAGGTGGATGCCGTCAAGCTAGCCCAGGGGAAAGCGGTATTCGCCGATGATTTTCGCCTGGAGGGTATGCTCTATGGCGCGCTGCTCACCAGCCCGCACGCCCATGCCCGGATCAAGCACATTGACGACAGCCGGGCGCGCGCTTTAGCAGGAGTGCATGCGGTTCTGACTTACCAGGAAATTCCACGCATCAAACATGCTTCCGGCGGGCAGAGTTATCCTCAGCCGTGGCCCTACGACCAGGTGTGCCTGGACGATAAAGTCCGTCACGAGGGAGATCGCGTGGCGGTGATTGCCGCAGAAACCCCACAACTGGCTGAAGAAGCTTTAAAGCTGATTAATGTCGAGTATGAAGTCCTGCCAGTCGTTGTGGATCCCCTCGAAGCGATGAACGCTGGTGCGCCGGTCATCCACGATGAACTAGACACCATAGGGATTTACCAGGCTGAGCGTAACATAGTCCACCACATCGAAGCCGCAGCCGGTGATGTTGAAGCTGCGTTCGCAGAAGCCGATCATATCTTCACGGGGGAATACCGTACCCCCAAGCAACAGCACGCCCATCTTGAACCCCACGTGTGCATCACCTATTTGGACGAGGACAACCGCCTGGTCATCCGCACCAGCACCCAGGTCCCGTTCCACATTCGGCGCATGGTCGCGCCGCTGATTGGACTGCCGGTCAAGCGCATCCGAGTCATCAAGCCTCGTATTGGCGGCGGTTTTGGGAACAAGCAGGAGATGATCCTGGAGGACTTGTGTTCCCACCTCACGCTGGTGACAGGCTGCCCGGTGCGGATGGAATACACCCGAACCCAGGAATTTACCAGTTCCCGCAGCCGTCACCCGCAGATCATGCACTACAAAGTTGGAGTGAGAGTTGGCAAAGTCACTGCTATGGAACTATACCTGATCGGAGATACAGGCGCATACGGTTCCCATGGCCTGACGGTCAACATGGTGGGTGGGTTCAAAGGTTTGACTCTTTACAACCCTCCCAATGCGCATTTCGTCTGTGATGTGGTCTACACCAATACACCGCCAGCTGGCGCTTTTCGCGGTTACGGGGCAATGCAGTGCCAATTTGGCATCGAAGTTATGA
>CAZLOC010000106.1:0-10471 GCA_964560935.1 uncultured Anaerolineaceae bacterium
TCAAGATTTTGAAGATAGAATAAGGTCCGGAAAGAAGCGCGAAAAAGAAAAGGCTGGGCGTATAACCCAGCCTTTTGTCATCCATCCCGCATCCACAAAATGCAATTTTGGTTGTGGAATGCGTGATCTAGCCTTCTTTCGGCCAAATAGCCAATTCCAAAGTCGCCCGTTCAAAATAACTCTCCGGCGGCAATGCGCCGACACCGTATTCCAAATCGCTCACGGTAACAAGCAATTGGAGTGTGGCGGTTTCAAGGATGATCTGCTCTTGCGGCGCCAGCATGACCAACTCACCTTTGGCTTCCAAGCGCGCGCGTAAGTTCGGGTCATTGTATGCATGTGAACTCATCAACACCTTGGTCGCAGTTTTGATGTCGTTCTTATCAAACAGCCAAACCTCCAGGGCCGTTACTTTTTTAGGGTCGCCAACCCCGATTGTTTCGGAGATACCCACGCCATACTCTCCCAGAAAATCGCCGCCCTGCGTATCGATGCTAAATGATTCATCATACAAATCATCGCCCAGGACATAGGTGGTCATCATTTGGGTAACAGGCGGAGCCAGCCCCAGTGACTGAAAATCTGTTTTCTCTGTTTGGCGACTCGCTTCAGCAGCTTGCATGGCTGCGGAGACTGTTCCTGAGCGCGGCCGAAATATGTTGCGAAGAAAATAAAACGCGCCAAAAACGATTACGGCAAGGATCAAAATACCCGCAACGCTAATTAAAATAGTCCTAAAGGAAGATGACGACGTCTCTCCGGCAGGTGGCGCATTTGCTTCGATCGGGCCTTTGGCAGCCGCAATCAATTGTTCAAAATTGGAGATGGATACAGGATCCAGGCCTCGCGGGTCTTGTTTCACCAGATTCAATGCGCTGGCCGCACTTGCGCCGAGTTCATCCCAACGCCGTACTGCCTGAGCTTGATCGCCATTCACCCGGAACGAATCAACCGCCATGCGCAGATAATCTGCCTGCAAGTCGGCGCGCAAGACTTCGGGCGTACCGTTGGTCCACTCAACAGGCCACAGCCACCACCCTATGACAAACCACCCAAAGACCAGACCCAAAATTGCGCCTAAAGTGGCAGCGACTGCCGGTTTTTTAAAAATCACAGATAGTACTTGGAGTATTGATGCCATAGCTTGTCCCTTCGAAATAGAACGTGTCAATACAATTATATACTAAACAACCGGTAATCGCACCGCCCAAAATGATTTTATTTGTATCTTCTCAAAAAGAAGGGGGGATGTGGGGTGTTGGGGGATGGCTACGCCATCCCCCAACACCCCACGCCCCGATTTATTGAGAAGATACTTTTATTTCCTCTTTTGAAGCAAATAAAGTGTCCGCTCCGAATCATTTACAGGAATTATTTCACGCATCGAGTAATACAAATTGAAAACCTGCTCGAAACCCTCTTTTGTATACTGGTCGAAAATGTCCTCTCGACTCCTGAACAGCTTCTGCACTTGCGAATCAGATTTAGGCACAAACTCGATGACCAGCCATCGACCTAAACCGGCAAAATATTCTGCCACTCGCGGCAGTGGAACATTGTTGGAAATCGCTAAATGATGGACCAGGGCTAACGCAAAGATCATATCCGCTGGGCCGCGTTGATCGAACGCATCCCGCTCACGATTGGCCCATCCCAACGCGGGGCTGGGATTGGTCAAATCGAGTAACAATGGCAGAAGATTATTCTCTTTCTGCTGCCGCACACGACGATAATTCTGCTCTACTGCCGCAGGGTCGATGTCTGATGACACTGTATAAATCCCCGCTGCGCTGGCGATACGGCTGAACTCACCATTGTTCGCACCTAAATCCCAAACCAAAGCGGGGTTCACGCGTTCGACCCAGCCAGCAATGACTTCTTTCTTATGTTCAAAAGCAGTATTTGAATAATTCGTAATGTCGTAATAATTACCCCACTCAGTCCCACCAACCTTCCACTCCAGCTTTTTCACCGTCGCTTGCAGGCTCTCGATCAAGCCCAACATAGACTGCCTGCTCATGCCGCCACGCGCTTTCGGCCCTCCGATCTCCGCATCCGCAAAGCGTCTCTGCGCCCCTGCGTGTATATGGATGTGCGTCAAAAGACCGAACCATAGGCGAGAACCAAATGGCAACAACTTGCTCGCCAGGTCCAGCGGAACGCCATCGATATGCACGCGCATCAGTTGGCTCAAGCGCACATCTCTCATCGCCATCAACGCCAGCGGCGCCAGAAAATGCTGACAAAACTGTTTGTACGCCACCCAGGGTTGGCCTTCCTGATAGGTCTCGAAAGAAAGCGTGTCGATCAAAACGGGGCTGCCATGCAGGAACTGGATATTATACGCACTGGCATCCTTAAGCGACATCCCTGCTTTGAGCGCCCGCTTCTGAATGGAAAGCGTCGCCAGCGCAGCATCCTTGTATTGAGCGAACGACCACTCGTACGGATACGAAATGAACGGGACCAATTCCGGCTGCAGGACTTTATAAGCCGCTTCGTTCTCCCCCGGAGCCTGTTCCACTTCCTGATGCGGAATCAACAATCCGGCCTTGACCAATTTGTCATACAGGCCGGACTCCATTAAACGGTCATAATTTTCAGCGTACACGCGGTTCACCTGTCGGAAAAGAGTCCCGCCATCCGTAAACAGGAATCCGCTTGGGTCTCGGAAAGAAGCGCCTAGAATTGGGGAGCGATCACTGTTCGTTGGCTTCTTCGTCTTCGGCATCCTCGTCCACCTCGGGTTTAATTCCAAAAAGTCTCTTGATCTTACTCCAGGACGCTCGTAAGGCAATGCCAGCGCCCAGCAAAGCTGCGATCAATAACTGGATCAAAAAGCTACCGGAACCAGGGTCAAGGTACGCGAGTTTGTCACCGAAACCTGAAATCAAAGCATTGGGTAAAAAAGACATATTCCGCTCCTATCTGGCAGATTCGGGGATTACATTATCCTGCAAGAAAGTCTCTTCACATTTGATGCACTGCACTTCACGCTTATTCGCAATCACCAGCAACCCCTGGCAATTTGGACAGGGCTGTTCTATAGGCCGTTTCCACGAAGTGAAATCACACTCCGGATAGTTATTGCAGCCAAAGAAAGTACGGCCTTTGCGCGTTTTGCGCTCGACAAGGTCGCCGCCATCTTGTGGACAAGTAACGCCAATCTTCTCCAGCCAGGGTTCGGTATAGCGGCATTCGGGGAAACCGCTACATGAGATAAATTTACCATAACGCCCATAACGAATAACCAATTCCTTACCACATTTGGGACAATCCCGACCAATCGGCTCCGGCCCGGATTTGACCACCGGCATGTCTTTCTGCGCTTTTTCGACCTTCTTGGAAAACGGCCCGTAGAACTCTTGCATAACCTTGACCCATTCGGCTTCACCATCGGCTATTTTGTCCAGGTCTTCTTCCATACGTGCAGTGAAGTTGTAATCAATAATCTCCGGGAAATACTTCATCATCAAGTCGTTGACCAATATACCCGTCTCTGTGGGCGCCAGGCGTTTGTCCTCTCGCACGACATAGCCACGCGCCTGGATCGTCGAGAGCGTTGGCGCATACGTGGACGGACGACCGATTCCATTTTCTTCAAGCGCCTGCACCAGGGACGCTTCAGAATAGCGCGGCGGCGGCTGGGTGAAATGTTGTTCGGGGACCAGGCGGATCAATTCCTGCTTCTGGCCTTCTGCCACACCTGCTGGAATCCGTACATTTTCTTCCTCGGTACGTTTGGCTTCTTCGCTTAGCGTTTCTTCATATACAACCAAAAAACCAGCGAATTTAACTGCCGAGCCCGAGGCGCGCAACAAATATTCATGCGAACTGGTCGTACCAGTCACCTCAACCTGTAAAGTGTCATAAACAGCTGCTTCCATCTGCGAGGCAACGAAGCGCTGCCAGATCAAGCGATATAGCTTGAACATAGCTGGTTCAAGGTACGGTTTAACCTTTTCCGGGTCGTACATTACAGATGTGGGGCGGATGGCTTCGTGGGCTTCTTGTGCGCCCTTCGTCTGGGTCGCATACTGCGGTGGCTCCGAGGGCAGGAAATCCGCACCATATTTCTCTATCACATATGCGCGTGCTTCCTGCTGTGCTATCGCGGAAACATGGGTTGAGTCGGTACGCATGTAGGTGATCAAGCCGGTCGTACCGCCTTCACCAACATCCTGGCCTTCGTACAGTCCCTGCGCCAGGCCCATCGTACGTTTGGCAGTGAAGCCCAACTTTCGAGAGGCTTCCTGCTGCAACGTAGACGTGATAAATGGGGCAGTTGGCTTTCGCTTGCGTTCACCGCGTTTTACCTTTGTGATAGTATACGCCGCGGTTTCCATATCAACAAGGATAGGTTTGACTATATCCTCGCTAGGCAATTCAGGGTCATCCCCATCGATCTTAGCCAGCTTTGTAATAAACGTAGACTCTAATCCTTCCGGCTTCAACTCGGCGCCAATCGTCCAATATTCCACTGGGACAAAAGCCTCGATCTCGCGCTCTCGCTCGACGATCAACCTGAGAGCCACCGATTGAACGCGTCCAGCCGAAAGACGGCTGCGCACTTTCTCCCACAAAATGGGACTGATGCTGTATCCAACCAAGCGATCCAAAATACGGCGGGCCTGTTGCGCATTGACCAGGTCGGTATTGATCTCACGCGGGTGGGAAAAGGCTTCATTAATTGCCGGCTCGGTAATCTCATGAAAGACCACACGCTTTGTCAAATCAGGTTCGATCTCAGCCGCTTCCATCAAGTGCCAGGCAATTGCTTCGCCTTCACGATCTAGATCGGTAGCTAGATAAATCTCTTCCGCTTTCTTTGCCAAGCTTTTGAGTTCTTTGACCACTTCCTTCTTTTCATTCGGCACACGATATTTGGGCGTAAAGTGGTTCTCGACATCTACCGACAACTGCGAACGCAACAAGTCACGCACGTGTCCTATCGAGGCGCGGACGGTATAACCCTTGCCAAGGTAGCGCCCCACCGTCTTCGCCTTGGCCGGCGACTCGACAATGACCAATTTCCCACGGCGATTGCTCTTAGGTTCAGGCGGGGTGAGTCCCTCGTGCGCGGGGGTTTTCCCCATTCGATATAACTTCGTTCCACAAACGGAGCACGTACCAATCGTTACCGGTGAAGCTTTGGCGTTAAACGTCGCTTCAGGGTTTTGTATTTCTCGTTTGGTCTTGCATTTCATGCAATAAGCTTCCATAAACTCTCCAGAAAATCCACTTATAAAACAGATGAATTACAAATATTTGTCCTGGCGATGTTTCTTCAAATGTTCAACAACATCGCGCACTTTTTGTGCCTGGTCAGATTTGCAAACCAGTAAAACATCACCTGTGTCCACCAGAACCATATCGTCTACTCCAATTGTGACCACAAGGCGCTGATTATCATTACTATAGACGAGCGAATTATGTGTATCGATTGCAAGGTGGTGGGCGTTTTGAGAAATATTCCCATTCATGTCAGGCAAAAGAACCTCTAAAAGAGAATTCCAGGAACCCACGTCGCTCCACCCCAGGCCACCCGCCGGCAACACAGCAACAAGCTCTGCGTTTTCCATGATGCCATAATCAACCGTTTCAACCTTCAAATCATACCAAAGTGTATCAAGTACTTCGTCCCTTTGAGGTGTATCCCAGGAGGCAGAAATGCTTGTAACCGCGTCACTTAATGCAGGCATCTGTTTTTTTATCTCAGCCAAAATATCATCCACTCGCCAGACGAACATGCCGCTATTCCAGGAATGATCTCCTGTACGCAGCAACTCTTGAGCCGTCCTTTCATCCGGCTTCTCTGTGAAACGCTTGACCGCATAGACAGGGTATTTGAACTCCCCATTTAATGCTTCACCTTGCTGGATATAGCCATATGCGGTGGAAGGGTGGGTTGGCGTGATACCAAGCGTCACCAAATACCCCTTTCCTGCAACATCGAGCGCAGCGCGTAGCAGGTAATGGAATAAATCACGGTTGCGGATGAAATGGTCCGAAGGCAATACCACCATCATTGCTTTGGGATCACGCAGCTTGAGAACTGCCGCCGCCAGGCCTACAACGGACGCCGTACCGCGCGGAGCAGGTTCGATCAAATAATTCTCGAACGGGATCTCCGGAGCCTGTTCCTGCATTACGCGCGCCTGCTCGGCAACGGTCACGACCAAAATTCGTTCAGGTGGAAACATTTTCTCCAGTCTCGCTATCGTGCTCTGGAAAAGGGTCTCTTCGGCAAGCAGAGGCAGCAATTGTTTGGGGCGTTCTTGTCTCGAAACCGGCCACAAGCGCGTACCGCCGCCGCCAGCCATAATGACCGCATAGGTATGATTTAAATTATTCATCGTTCACCCAATAGTCAGATTGTACCTCACGCACTGCCACATAGTGCATATTACCCACCTGACGGACCATACCCTTTAGTTCCATCATCACGAGCGTAGCGGAAACTTTTTCAACGGGTAAACCGGTTTGGTTGCGGATTTCGTCCACATGCAGGGGTTCTTCGCCCATGGCTGTTAGCAGTTTTGCTTCCACATCATCAGCGGGCAAAGCCTTGCGGGCTGCCTTGTGCTGACCGACGCGGGTCAGGTTGAGCGCTTGCATTATGTCGCTGGCGCTCAAAAGTGGAAGCGCGCCCTGCTGGATCAACTTATTGGTACCTTTACTTTGCGGCGCAAGGATATTACCCGGCACTGCAAAAATCTCGCGTCCCTGTTCAGCCGCAAATTCGGCCGTGATAAGCGCTCCGCTGGTCTCGCCTGCCTCGATCACAACCACTGCCATCGAAAGCCCAGAGATGATGCGGTTGCGCGGCGGGAAGTTGGAAGATTCCGGCGGGGTGCCCGGCGCATAATCGCTCAACACTGCGCCGCGCTCGAAAATCTTCTCGGCAATGGCGCGATTTTCAGGCGGATAAATCCGGTCAACGCCCGAACCCAGCACAGCCAGTGTACGCCCGCCAGCCTTGAGCGCCGCACTGTGCGCAAGCGCGTCCACACCGCGCGCCAGGCCGCTAATCACGGTTACGCTGTTGGCAGCCAAAAAGGAGGCGATCTCCTCAGTCACCTGGCGGCCATAGGGTGTCACCCTGCGCGTACCTACAATGGCAACCGCCCAGGTATCTTCGGGCAATAGTTCGCCGCGTACATATAGCACAGGCGGCGGTTGTTCGATTTCCTTCAGGCGCTGGGGATAGGCTTCATCCAACCACGTTAGAACCTGGATTCCCTTGGATTGGATTTGATCCCATAGTCGAGACAAATCGGCTTTCTCGCGGACGGCCACCAAGCGCTCGATCAGTTTCAAGCTCAAGCCCGCTCCCGCCAATTCAGCCGGAGCAGCCCTCCATGCAGACTCAGCATCGCCAAAGCGTTCCAACAGACGCTGGAAACGCACCGCGCCGATTCCTTTTACCAGAGTAAAACCGATCCAATAGCGTTTGTCGTCCATCAACAAAATGCCCCCAGGCATAACTTAGATCAAACCGTCCAACAGATGAACGCGCATTTGACGGTCAGCAAGTTTGATCTCCAGAATGACCGGGGGAATAGCCGGGAGGAGAACTTCGTTTCCGGCTGTGTCGCGCACCAGATAGACGTCGTTTGCGCCCGTCTCAAGGATATCCACCAACAGACCCAACTCACGGCCATCGTCGGTGACCACGTTCAAGCCGATCAACTGGTGATGATAATATTCGCCTTCGGGTAATTCAGGCCGGTCGGCGGCTGGCACATAAACCCAGGCGTTGCGGTACAGCCCGGCATCTTCCGGGGACTTGACGCCACAAAAGCGCACCAACATCCCGGCAGCATGCGGACGACGGCTGGCAACCACCATGGGCTGGTACTCATCACCCACGAAAACAGTCATACCCGTTTTCAGGCGTTCCGGGAAATCCGTATGGATATCCATCAATATCTCGCCTTTGACGCCATGCGGACGACGTAAAAATCCGACTACTAAATACTCAGGCTCGCCAACGGACGGCGAGCCTGTTCCAGCCGTGGCTGCTGTTTTTTTCAAGGCCATCAGGGTTCCAGCACGTCGAGCGTGGCCTGCTTTCCATCGCGCTCGGCGGCCACCCGCAGCAACGTGCGGATGGAATTGGCTACTCGCCCGTTTTTTCCAATCACGCGGCCCATATCATCTTTGGCCACGCTTAACTCCAGGCGCACGCGATTTCCGGTTTGGACTTCGCTCACTTCCACCTGGTCGGGGTATTCAACAAGGGATTTTGCGATATATTCGATGAGAGCCTTCATGGCATCTCCATTCAAAAAATACAGGCGCAGAGCCGGAATCGACCACACACCCTGCGCCTTCCAGTTGGACTAATCGCGGCGGGTCTTGGCCGTGGTGTTACGGCCAGCTTCCGCTTCAGCAGCTTCTTTCATCAGGGTCTCAACATCTTCGCCCGTTTTGAAGCGCTCCCAGCGCTCCAGCGTGCCGGTAGTCTTGAAGACCTGTTCGACAGACTCGGTCGGCCTGGCGCCGTTTTTCATCCAGTAGAACACGCGGTCTTCTTTTACGGTCATTGTTGCCGGCTCAGTGCGGGGGTTGTAGAAGCCAAGAATTTCGAGAAAGCGTCCATCACGCGGGCTTTCCTTGTCCGCGGCAACGATGCGGTAAGAGGGCTGTCCCTTCAAACCGATGCGGCGTAATCGAATACGAACCATTGAAAACTTTCTCCTTCACATGTAGTTGTCAAATTATAGGCGCGGGGTCCAGCGAGGAGAGAGGGGGGTGCGTGAAAGGACGCGCTCACAAGCCTATGTCCCGCAGGGCACTATTTTACCAGAGAAACTAATTAGGAAAAGAGCAATCCAAGTGCTATCCAAACAACCTACCTAAATCACGACCGCCTGTCTTCTTTATCCGTTTCATTACCTTTTGTAATTCGCGATATTGCTTGACCAGGCGGTTGACATCCTGTACTTCCACGCCGGAGCCAGCCGCGATGCGGCGGCGGCGGGAGGCATTCAGGATGTCAGGATTGCGGCGTTCTTTGGCGGTCATCGAACTGATGATGGCTTCGCTACGCTTCAACGATTTCTCCACATCTCTCGGATCAACCTGGCGCGCGGCCTGTCCCAGTTGTCCGGGCAGCATGTCCATCATCTGACCGAGCGGCCCCATTTTCTTCATCTGCTTCATTTGGTCGAGCCAGTCTTCGAAGGTGAACTGTCCCTGCATCAGGCGCTCGGCCTGCTTTTGAGCCGTTTGCGCATCAAAAGCAGATTCCGCTTTTTCGATCAGGCCGATCACATCGCCCATACCCAGGATGCGAGACGCGAGTCGCCCGGGGTCGTAAGTTTCGAGCGCATCCAGCTTTTCGCCCGTACCCAGGAATTTGATCGGGACGCCGGTCACCGAACGGATGGAAATGGCCGCGCCGCCGCGCGCGTCGCCGTCCATTTTGGACAGGATCAGGCCGGTCAGGGAAACCGCATCGCGGAATCCCTGAGCAACATTGAGCGCTTCCTGGCCGATCATGGCGTCAACAACCAACAGCATTTCCACCGGATCGACTTTCTTTCTAATGGCTTTCAACTCATCCATCAGCTCCGCATCCAGCTGGGACCGACCGGCGGTGTCCACGATCATGACGCTGAACCCGCCCTTCTGGGCTTTATCGAAGGCGCGCGCTGCCAATTCGGGCGGCTTAACTCCTGTGGCAACTTCTACCGGAACATCCAGGCGTTCACCGAGTTGTTGCAACTGCTGGACAGCCGCCGGGCGGTACGGGTCGCCGGCCACCAGCATGACCCGTTCGCCCTTGGAGCGCAACAGGCGCGCCAATTTACCGGCGGCGGTGGTCTTACCCGAGCCCTGCAAACCGACCAGCATCAATACGCGTGGCTTGGGACCGGAGAGGTTGAGCGGTTCCGGTTCGCCCAGCGTGCCGATCAATTCCTCGTTGACGATCTTGATGACCTGCTGGCCGGGATTGAGCGCTTTCGATACTTCAGCCCCGACAGCGCGTTCACGCACGCGGGCGATGAAATCTTTGACCACGCTGTAGTGCACATCCGCTTCGAGCAACGCCAAACGGACTTCGCGCATGGCGGCGTCCACGTCCGCTTCGGAGAGTTTGCCACGGCGGCGGAGTTGGTCGAAGACCTGGTTGAGTCGTCCGGTGAGTGTCTCGAACATGATATCCTTCCAGAAAGCGCTCGCATTGTAGTGCGGAAGCAGGCTGAGGTCAAGGGACGAGGCGCGTTTTCGGTTATAATGAAAAAGCTTGCTTGACAATCCTTTCGTCTACTAGTAAAATCCGGGACGCTTAACAACCGAATAACTGGCCGAGATAGCTCAGTTGGTAGAGCACGCGACTGAAAATCGCGGTGTCGTCAGTTCGATTCTGACTCTCGGCACTCCCGGCCAAAGCAAGCGGCCGTCTGATGCGGGTGTAGTTCAGTGGTAGAACGTCTCCTTGCCAAGGAGAAGGTCGTGGGTT
>CAZLOC010000107.1:0-2987 GCA_964560935.1 uncultured Anaerolineaceae bacterium
GAAGTGTGTTTCGGCCTGACAAAGCAATTCGCCGAGCGCAGCCAATCCCTGGCAATTGACCTGCCCGCTCTGCCTCTCTTGAAAGCTGACCCAAACATCTTGCATAAAGTCTTCTATCACCTGGTGACCAATGCGATTAAATTCACCCCGGATGACGGCAAAATCACGGTCACCGGCAAGGTTTTATCGCCCGGCAACAAAGACGCGCCCGAAGGCGGTGTACAGGTCACAATCAGCGACACAGGCGTGGGCGTCGCCCCTGAGTATCGCGATCTGATCTTTACCAAGTTCTACCAGCCCAGTGAACTGGGCAAGCACTCCACCAGCAAGTCGCGCTTCAAAGGCGGCGGCGCAGGACTGGGATTGGCGCTGGCCAAGGGCATCGTCGAAGCGCACGGTGGACGTATCTGGGTAGATAGCCAGGGGTACGATGAAACTCACTTCCCCGGCAGTCACTTCCATGTGCTGCTGCCTCTCTCAAAAACGGAGAAGGACGAGCCGGCAGGGATCGAGATGGGCCGGGAAATCAAGATGACGCTTTAGAAATGAAAGTCAATTCCGGAAAGGAAACAACAGAGCCAGAGGGTGCGCCTCTGGCTCTAGACTTTTCATCCGACACCGGGCTTTACGGCGCTGGCACAATGGATTGGAAGGGATCGCTCAATTCACAAACTGAGAGGTTATCGAAGTAGATCACGTCCGAATCCTGTGCCGGATACGGCTCGAGATTGATGGATCCGCCCTCCCACGGCTGAGGATCCTCGTACGTAATCATCTCTTTCCCATCCAGCCAGATACTTAAGGTGCCATTGAAGTATCCAATTTCAACCAAATGCCATTCATTTACTTTCAACGGCTGGAAATTGCCCAACCCAACCCCCGGGCTGTTTTGCATGCGCTGCAGATGGGAAAATACCCCGGCAACATACATATAACGGGCGCTTAATTCACCACTTTCAACGAAACGGAAATTCAAGTGCGTGATCGACTCGCCTGTATACCGATAGCGAAGCCTCCAGGTCACATTGCCATAGTTCACGTTTTCGCGATTATAGAATGTCCAGGGTGCGCCTTTTGTAGCAGCCAACAATGTATTACCGGCAACTTCTGCATCAGGCTGGATCTTCCAGCCGGGAGCGGCCACCTCGATCTCTGGCCAGCCGAGAGCCTTGCCATCCTGAAAATCTTCGGCGTACAGCAGATTCTCTCCCGCTGCGCAAGCCTCCGAGGGCAATAAGCCGTATGGATCGCGCTCCAAAGCTACAGCAACTTCATTCGGGCCGCGTACCAGGCTCAGGGCTTGCTCGGCAGGAAAATATCCCTGTGCCGATACACTCAATGTCCCCGCTTCGCCAGGCAGGCTATTCCAGGCAGCCTGACCTCCATCGTCAGCAGCCACAGGGGTATCATCACCCGACTCGGGAAATACCACGCTGGCGCCCGGAATAGGATTTCCGTCCTGATCCGTGATTTTCGCTGTCACATCGAAAGGAATAGGCGTCGCGGTAGGCGTCAATGTAGAAGTGGCGGTTGGTTGCGGGGTGGGTGTCCAGGCTGCGGCGGTCATAGTAGCGACTTCTTCTGCCGATGGGCCACAACTTGCCAGCAACAGAACTGTAGTTAGCAAGATGGCAAAAAATATTTGTTTCATGGTTTACCTCCTTTTGTTTACATGGGATTTCGCATCTAAGCAATTTTGCAACAATCTATCATCAAGGCATGTCACCTCCTCACCCCTAACCCCTCCAAGTCGACAGGTAAAGCAAAACAGCCGAAGAATTATTTTCGGCTGCCGGTACTATGCTCGCAGTTATGTCATCCGGCTTATGGTCAATTGTTAGCTAAAGCAGATGAATAACTCTAAAATCTATTACTTGGGCTTCACCCAATCGACATTTCCAAAAATGTAACTTTCCTCTGATTGTTGGGTAAAAAGAGAATCCTTACCTATAAGCGGCATTATATGATGTCAATTCCATGACGTAGCGATTTATAAAAAGTTACAAACGATAAACCCGGCTCCCTTGAGAACCGAGTTTATCAAAATACATAAAACAGGGGTTCATTCAGCTAATGCGATTATCCACGATTCGGCCAGGAACACCCCACCAAGGCATAAAACAATCCCAACAACAGCAACCCAAATTTGATCGTGGCGCTGAAAGCTGCTGTTTCCAGGTATGGTTCTCCCCCTTGTGAAAGCCTGTCCTGAGGGCGTAGCCCGAAGGATCAAATCTTCGCAAGGGCTGACATACTGCTTACTTATCCACCATGAGGAAAACCCTGTTCCGGCCCTGGTCCTTAGCTCGATACAAGGCAGCATCCGCATTCCTGAGGAGCGTTTCAAAGGATTGCACCTCGTCGTTGGCAGCGGCCACGCCAATGCTCACAGTCACATTTACTGTTTGCCCTTCATTGACAACGCAAGATTGTTTTTCAACAGCCATACGCAACTTTTCCGCAGCGACACTCGCATTTCCCTTCCCTGTATTCTGCAAGATGATACCAAACTCTTCTCCACCCAGGCGCGCCAATATATCTGTCCTGCGAAGATTACGCTGAAGTGCGCCGACAAAGTCTTTCAACACTTGATCACCAGCCATATGACCATATGTATCGTTGATTTTCTTAAAACCATCTATATCCAAAATCAGGAGCGTAAGAGGAGCCTGATAGCGCAAGAAACGATTGACTTCTTCTGCACCCCGGCTGAAAAACGAGCGGCGATTGAGGATTCCTGTCAACTCATCCGTCATCGCCAGGCGCTCGAGCTGGACATTCAACTGGCGGATTTGTTCCTCGGCCCGTTTCCGTTCGACAATCGTCCAAACGATATCCGCAATGTAGGAGACAAGTTTCACATCGCTTTCGTCGTACTCGGATGATTTGTTGCCAACGCCAAGAATGGAAACCACCTGTCCCTCACGCAGAACAGGCACCACCAACTGGCGGACCACCTCCGCATGGCCTTCGGGCAACCCTTTGCG
>CAZLOC010000107.1:3087-4855 GCA_964560935.1 uncultured Anaerolineaceae bacterium
CGCAGCCGGGTGATTTCTTCTGCCTGTTTTTGTTCACTGATATCGCGTACCACCGATAGAATATGGGCCTTATCACCCAAAAAGATGATTTCACCTGAATAGAGACCAATGATTGTCCCCCCTGATTTGATATGAAATTCATATACCTGATCACGAATGCGCTGGTGCTCCTGTAAAGCAGCGATTACCTTCTCCCGGTCTTGCAGGTCGAGCCAAAGTTTCAGATTGATCGAGGAGTTCGACAGCGCCTCCTCGCGCGAATATCCCGTGATGCGACTAAAGCCCTCGTTGACCTCAATAAGCCGCCCATCTTCTACACGGGAGATAAGAATAGCGTCCGGGCTGGAATGGAACGCCTTGAAGAACTTTTCTTCGCTCAGCCTCAGCGCCGCATCGGTCTGTTTGCGCTTGATAATGTCGTGTTCCAAATCAACAACCAGGCGGCGGTTGACCATCAGGTATAGACCAAAGGTCAGGATAATGAACAGCATTTGATCCATCAAAACAGACAATGTGTCGAATATGCCTGAATTGAAGAGTTCATTTCCCGGATTGACGACCAAATCCAGGATGATGCGCAGTAAGAAGAACAGGCAAAAAGCCAGGAAAACAGAGCCGACTCCGCGTGTGATGGGTAACATTTCGGCATCTACCCTACGTATCATGAGCCAGGTACATTGGGCACAGATGACAATCAGGCCTAGTGAAAAATTGATATTACGTGCTAACAGGCTGGGTTGAATAAATGAAAAATATGAATGAACAACAAGAAAAACCGCCAGGAAAACATAATTATGGATCTGCGAGGTCCGTTTGTCTACAAATCGTTCCAGCCCTATGAGTAGCAGGATCGTTCCCCCAACGATCAACGCGTTGCTGACAATAATGGATACAAAATCTGGAATGCTGCCGCGTAGCGCGACCAATATCAACGCGATAAACTGCATTGCAAAATCGGCCAACCAAAAACCAAGCCCTGAATAACGTTTGCGATGATCGAGCCATAGCAATGCAATGACAACTGCGCAGATCGCATTACTCACAGCATAACTGACGAGGACGGTTCTTATATCGATCATTAGCTACTCTCGCCTTTGTTCGGCCAGGACCACCCCACTAACGCGTAAAACAATCCCAGTAACAGTAACCCGAATTTGACCGAGGCGCTGAAGGCCGCCACTTCCGGGTACGGCGTCCAGACTTCGTTCAATAGCAGCATGCGCGCCAGGGCATAATTTTCAATTGCATCGAACAAGGCAGCAGCGAATGCTCCCCATCCCAGCCAGGCGCCCAAAATACTGAACCAACTCTTATGTCTATCTGCCGCCAACAATATTCCCAATGCTAAGGCGGTAGCATAAACGGGCATGAACAGATAATCGATCCCCAACCCAAAAACCGCAAAGGAATACGCGCGGCTGACCATGCCAGGTACCGGTTCACCGGCCACATCACTCACCAACACCGTCATCTCGTGCCAGGAATCAATGATAGCCTGCGCCTGAGATGGCGTGCCTGCCAGTTCGAACGAGACAATGCCGTTCGGTGCGGCGGGAGTCCGTAAAGGAGCATCCAAAACCCGAAAAACGGCAAACAGGATCAGCGTCCCGGCCAGGAACGCCCAGAAGAGAGGTTTGCGGGAGGTGGAGGGGATGTTTTGAAGAGGGTGTTTCATCATATTTCCCATTCATCTGTCATTGCGAGCCCCGTAGGGGCGTGGCAATCTCAAGTAACCTGTGAACAGGAGATTGCCGCGTCGCCGCGTCGC
>CAZLOC010000107.1:4955-10272 GCA_964560935.1 uncultured Anaerolineaceae bacterium
GGCGTGGCAATCTCAAGTAACCTGTGAACAGGAGATTGCCGCGTCGCCGCGTCGCGGCTCCTCGCAATGACAACTTAAATTGACTTCCTATACACGCGGTGATTCTTATATTCCACGCCATGCAGATTCTTCAAGTCGGCGCGCATCTGTTCGGTCGTTTCAGCGACCTGGGTCATCTCGACGTGCTGGAACTGCCCGAAATCTAGCAGAGTGTGTCCCATTTCGACGTATAGAATGGCGTTGCCGCCGTGTCCCTGGAACTCGGGCAGGATACCCATGCCATTGGCTGAAACGCCGTGGGTGCGTTTTGTCTCCAGCAGCAAATCCACAAGTGACAATGGATGCAGCTTGCCTTTGGAACGTTGCAAGGAGGCCGAAACGTCCGGAAAGGCGAACAGAAAACCGACAACATCTTCTCCGTGAACAATAATTTTGATAAGGCGATAATCGGCGATCATCATGATGTTCTCGACCACAAAGTCAATTTCGCGCTGGGTAAGCGGATAGTATTCCCAGTTCTGGACAAACGCAGCGTTATAAGCTTTCCCGATGCGACTTGCCCATTGGAGCATTTCCTTCTTATTCTTAAAGCGTTTGACCTCCAAATGCCCACGCTCCATAACCCGTTTCGCGATGCGTTCGACTCGTTCAGGGATCTTGAAATTATCAGCGGGCAGGTAACAAGAGACAAAATCCACTTCTTTTTCAAAACCTTGCGCTTCGACCAGTTGCTGGTAATAGGCATGGTTGTAATTGAGCATCGTCATCGTATTGCGATGTTCGTGACCAAAGACCAAAACTCCATATCCATCCAGCGGCCCCATCCCCTTCGGCCCAACAATTTTGTCCAATCCGCGCTGTTTTGCCCATTCAAAAACTGCGTTGAAAAGAGCAGTAGCAGCCTCGATGTCATTCTCGCAATCGAAGAAATAAAAGTCGGCTTTTTTCGTGCCATGATATTGGTTGAATGGTTTGTTCTCTATCGCCGCGATCCGACCCACATCCCGCCCGTCACGCACCGCCAGGAAGAAATCCACATCCGAATGCGCGTGAAAGGGATGCTTCACTCGGTTGAGGTAGGTATAGGCGTCAATATCGAGCAGCGGCACCCACTGCGGACAGTCTGCATACAGCCGGTGAGGCAGTTTTACAAAGCGTTTGACCTGGGCTTTGTTCTGGGTATCAACTTTCTCGATGGTGAGCATGGGGAACTCCTAAGTGAGAAATAAGGACTTGGTAATAGTATACAACACTACAGTGGGTTCCAAGTCGTGCCAATCCCGTGCTATACTTGGAAAAATTCCCCACTGATAAGGAAAAACAATGTCCTTTCCATCCCAACAAGATTTGCAAAAATATGCCGAACTGGTCGTGCGCGTCGGTCTAAACCTGTGTGCAGGCCAGCGCTTGCTCATCAATAATCCCAGTACACTCGGGGTGCAGTTACATGTCGCCCCACTGGTGCGGGAAGTGGCCAAAGCCGCCTACAAGGTAGGCGCCAATTACGTCGAGGTTCTGTGGGGCGACGAGGCCATGCTCAAGGCACGCATCCAACAGGCCCCCAGCGGCTCATTTGATGAATTTTCAAAATGGCAAACCGATGCTCTCTATGAACTGCTCGAGCATGGCAATGGTGCGCACTTGACCATCCGTTCGAACAATCCCGACTTGATGAGCAATGAAGACCCTGAAATTGTTGGCCAGCTACGGAGAACCTATCTTGAGCATTATGCGGCGTTTGGCGAGGCCATCGGGCAGAATAAAATCAACTGGCTGGTGATCGCTGCGGCAGCTCCGGCATGGGCCGCGCGCGTCTTCCCGGACCTGGAGCCTGCTGAGGCCGAGAAAAAACTGTGGGAGGCCATTTTTGCCATTACCCGCGTTGATCAGCCTGACCCCACTGCCGCCTGGGAAAAACATGTCCAGGAGTTGCAAAAACGCAGTAAGTATCTGAATGCCAAACAGTACGCCATTCTGCATTATCAAGCCCCCGGCACCGACTTGACAGTTGGCTTGCCCCAGGGGCATTTCTGGAACAGCGCAGGTAGCACTGCCCAGAACGGCATTTTCTACATCGCCAACCTGCCTACGGAAGAGATCTTTACCCTGCCGCACAAAGACCAGATCAACGGTCACGTCAGCGCTTCCATGCCCTTGAGCCACAGCGGCACGTTGATGGAAGATTTCACGCTGACCTTCGAAAATGGACATGTTGTCAAAGCCAGCGCGAAGAAAGGCGAAGCAGCGCTGAAGAAACTGATCGGAACCGATGAGGGTTCATCCAGTCTGGGTGAAGTGGCGCTTGTGCCCCACAGTTCCCCTATTGCGCAAAGCGGGCTGCTCTACTATGACCCGTTGATCGATGAAAATGCTGCCAGCCACCTGGCGCTGGGGCGTGCTTACAAATTCACCCTTAAAGGCGCGGAAACCCTCTCCGACGAGGAGTTCCAGGCACGTGGTGGCAACCTCAGTCTCGAGCATGTGGATTTTATGGTCGGATCTGGCAAGATGAATATTGATGGAACCACCCCCGATGGCAACGTTGAACCGGTCATGCGGCAGGGCGAGTGGGCGTTTGATGTGTAAAAGAGAAGCCTTATGACAATAATCGGGCAAGATGACCTCCATTGCGGAGGTCTTCGCTTTAGAAATCCCCCTGCAAGGTAGACTGCCAGAAAGAAAGACCATGACACGGGACTACGAAAACCAATCCCCTACCGCTTACCAGCGCCTGCCCGAATACAAACGCGATGACGACTGGATCCGCGCCTACTTGGGCGAAGCCAAAGTCGGGCACATCGCTTCGGCCTGGGACGGCCAGCCGTTCCTGACCCCCAGCACCTTCTGGTTCGACGAGGCCAATCAGCGCATCATCTTCCATTCGAACATCGCCGGGCGCGTGCGCGCCAACCTCGAACGCAACCCAAAAGTCTGCCTGGAAGCCAGCGAGTTGGGGAAATTGCTGCCCTCGAACATTGCGCTGGAATTTTCGCTGCAATACCGCAGTGTAATGGTTTTCGGGAGCGCCCAAATCATCGAAGATACAGAAGGAAAACGGGCCGCGCTGTACGGCCTGATCAAAAAATATTTTCCTAAGATGGAAGCCGGGAAAGAATACCGCCCCATCACGGATAAGGAACTCAAGCGCACGACCGTCTATGCCATCGAGATCGAATCCTGGAGCGGCAAGGAAAACTGGAAAGAGCGCGCCGATCAATCAGATGAATGGACTGCGCTGGACGAGAAGTGGTTTGAGTAGAAACCCCACTTGGTTCACCCGGCAGTTGCACAGACGGGTGACTTACAAATCTCCAGCAGTTAAACTGCTGGACGAACAAGCGTATAAGATCCCTATTTAGGATTGGAACCGATAACCAAAAGGTCATAGGTTTCAGTAGATCGTCGGCTCGTTTTAGAAAGACTGATAGTCGAAAGGTTCATCCACCAAATGATACAACGGTTCGTTTTGACCGTTGTAATCTCTACGCAGGTAGGAGGTTGCCAACGGAATACGCTCAAAGTTGCTCAAAGAGGTTTGCTCCGGGTTGTTCTTATCCCAGATGTAGACCGGGATATCCCTGGGATTCACCACATTAGATAAACCACGTTCTTTCGCAATGTGGAAAAATCCAAAATTACCCGGTTCATGGCCTGCCAGCCATGTGCCGATGATGTCCACTCGGAAGGGGTCTTTCCCAAAGATGAGGATATTGGTCATGAAGTCTTCGGCTTTGCCTTCCGGGCCGGGACCTTTCATAAAGCCGTTGCCATTGCGCCCGTAGATGCCTTCAATCACGTTTAATCCGACATCCGTCACAGAAAGTGAATCGCAAGTGCGCTGCGCCCATCGCTCCACACCATAGCCACCGTTGTAATTCGTACCTGGTCGATCCCAGCGTGGAATACCGGCCCTCAAGTGCTGTGCATGCAACGCGGCAACATGTTCCGCAAAATCAGGCTGGAAATCCCTCAAAATAGAAGCAGGACGTTGAGAGATTGCCTCATCGGTTTCACAAAAGCGGACATGTGGACTAACACACATGCCCTGCAAGTTCTTGGCACATAGTGTCATCCCCATATAGTGGGTTTTGAATTTGGAAATATTGAAGAGCCATGAATCCGTTTGATTGTAGGGTGACACATACCCTACCCGTCTGAACACCACACCATCTGGGCAGTCTTTCCAGACAACTTCCGTCCCCTCCTGGAGATTTTCCAAAGTCAAATCGGTGATACGGCGCCCATCGGAAAAATACAACGAGTGGATGCCTGTCCGCTCAGCCATCTCAACATAACCGGTGTTCATGACATCGGTGGAGCAATAGCCATTCTTGAGCCAGTTGCCTTCGCGAAGATACATCTGATTTGATTGGAATCCCAACCCTTTCATGCCTTCGATCAGACCTTCGGTGAAGTACTTATCTGTGATAATCCCCATGCCAGCCTCAGTATTGCCCATGCCCTCCGTATGGGTTACATTTGCCTTGATAGCGATCTTATGCGAGA
The DNA here is from genome assembly GCA_964560935.1 of uncultured Anaerolineaceae bacterium. Classification (GTDB taxonomy): domain Bacteria; phylum Chloroflexota; class Anaerolineae; order Anaerolineales; family Villigracilaceae; genus JAABUE01. The sequence continues at coordinate 9,462 of CAZLOC010000107.1, forward strand.
GTGGAATACCCCTCGTGGTTCTGTAGACAAAAACCTCCTGCGCAAATTCAAAGCCCACACTTTTTTTGGCCTGTGCATCCGTTTTGGCAGGGACGTTGGTGCGCTTGATGAATACAGCTTCAGGATGCGATTCGATAAAAGAATGCAGGCTGAAAAATTGATCTGTGCTAACAGTATTAACAAACTCCTGTGTACTGCCATCGTCATATGTCAGCAGCACCCTGATTACTTTTCTGCCAGTAGATGGGGGTGGGTTGTCAGGCGGAGGGGGCGGGGCTATTTGTGTGTACTTAACCCGCTCTGTGGTTCCGACGCCTGCATCAGCCTGCCATTTGGTTGGCCAAAGAACAGTAACCCAGCCATCTCCGGTGCTCATCCACACTTTCTTGCCCGGCTCTTGCACGAATATCTCATAACCAGAGAATTTGTATCCCGGTTTTATGGAGTAGAGCTTTTGAGAGGCGACATTATGATCCTTACGAACATCGAGTGCTTGATCGCCGACGACTTCGCACGCATATTTCGCTTCGGTAGGCATAGGATTTTCTCCTTGAATATATCTTACACGATTTTTGAGCATTTAGCCGCTTTTTCATAAGAAAAATGTCACCCTGCCGTCTCGCACCGGCGTGCTCGCGGCACGAACGGTGAGCGCAGCGAAGGGTCTCCGCCGCAAAGCGGCGGGATTCTTCGGTCGCTTCGCTCTCTCAGAATGACATGTGTACTCGATGTTTGACACTCCCCTTTTTTCATAGAGATATTTTTGTTTTGGAGAATACTTCAATTACTCTTCGATTTTAATACAATACCT
>CAZLOC010000108.1:0-10257 GCA_964560935.1 uncultured Anaerolineaceae bacterium
GGACCACGGTCCACCGTCCACCGTCCACCGTCCAAAAGATTCCACCCAATGGAAAACGCGCTGGTCGCTACGATTGCAAACAACGTCGGCAGAATAAAGTTATACGCAATCGACGGCACGATGCCGAGCAATTTCACCGGCGTGCCCACCAACACAAAGCCGTAGTAATAATAATTGATGTACCCGCCCGCAAACCAGGGATCGTACGGCGGGAAGTTCGTACCCTTCAGGATCGCATTGAAGTACGAAAAATCCATCGGACGCTCGCCGCCCTTGGCCGGATGCCACAGGTCCGGGTTGCCCAGGCGAATGAGCAGATCGAAGACGAAGAACAATAGGAACAGGCCTTCTACCATCAGGAAGTAATGACGCTTGGACTTCCACTCTGCGGCCAGTTCGTCTCTGCGCATCCATCCCAGACTGATGCCTGCCACCGCTATGGTGGCAAACACCAGCCCGATCGTGACCCGGCTGTACGTCACTCCTAACGACCCTAGCAGCCAGGGCACATACGCCAGAATGACCAGTCCCAACGTGCGCGCCAAGGGGTAGCCTTTGTCGCCCAGACCTGGCAGCACCAAACGAATGATGGGATAGGTCAGCACGCCCAGCAGAAAGACAAACAAATACCAGACCAACAGCCCGATCAGCGGATACTTGTTTTGCAACCAATCGTAGTCGAATAAATCTGACCACGTCCCGCCTGCGCGTTGCCTGGCCAGGCGGTCAGCGGGCAGCAGCAGGTTCTTATATGTGGCGGCATCCCTGGGCGTCAAATGGACGACGTTCGTTAAGTTCACCGCGCCGAGGATGGAGACAACCTGCTCAGGATTGTAGTCCGCGCTTTTCTTGAAGATAAAAACCTTGGGATGGTCGTAGAAGGTAAAGGCTTCTTCAGCAGCCTGGTCGTTGATAACAATTGATCCTATTTTCGGATAAGACTCGAAAACGGCAACCAGTTCAAAGCCCAAATTCCCTTCGAACATGCCGGGTTGCGCCACACGGTAGCACTCGATAATATCCCGCTCCGGCGGGCAACCTAGCAACTCGCGGTAATAGACCGTCGTCAGTGGGTAGCGTTCCGGCAGGCGCGTAATCTGCGCATACTGGTGGTTGGTCGGGATAAAGATGTAGTCAGCCAGATTGAGTGTTTCCGTGAAGCGGGCCAGCTTGTCGGCGTTATCGTCCCAGTAGACCTGAAAATTCAGGTCGCCGCGATAGATGCCGCCGAAGCCGTCATAGCCATCAATGCGGAAGGGCAGGCCGTAGTCATAGTCGGTTTCGTTGGCAACGGCTGAACCGGATAAGACCAAGGGGGCGCCGTAGGTTTCGAGTTTCAGGTAATAGTTTTGCGTTGTGTCCAACGCCACAGACCCATCAAAAACAAACGTGACAGACTGCCCCCGCAACTCTTCCGTTGGTGAGAAATTTTTCGTCACCGACGCGGTGGCGATTACCTGCTCTGCAGTCATCTCTGGCGACGAGGCAATGGTCAGAGTGAGCGTTTGCTCACCCGAACCAACTGGTGCAGCCACATAAGGCAAATATACTTCTGTCAGTGGCCCATAGAATTGAAGCCTTTCATCAGCAACATGATGAGCAGCAGAAAATGAAGTTACATAAGGCAATCCGCTTTGAATAATGGCACTGGCAGGAACAGAAAGCGGTTGGTTTACCTGGATTCTGGCTTCATAGCGCAGATTGATCGGCCCCGGCACGTTCTGGTAAATCCAGCGCGAAGCCGCCATGCGCGGTTCGTCGCGCAGGTAGATGGTGTGGAAAGCGTAAGCCCACATCGCTATTACAACGAGAACACCAGCGCCAAGAACCATTGCCAGCGGTTTAAGATTTAAGGTTGAAGGTTTCTCTGCACGGCCAACTTTCAACTTAAACCCTGCAACCTGAAATACAAACCAGGCCGCCATCATCACTAACAACGGATAGATCGGCAACTGGTAGCGCATGGTCGGGTTGAATTGCAACGACTGCCAGATGAAATAGAAAGCCGTCCAGCCCCACAGCAGGACATGCCTCCATTCGCCCTTCAGAATGCGCCAGCCCATGTACAGGAAACCCGCCCAGGCCAAGATGCCAAGCGGCAGGCCAAGTCCCCAGATGGTCAGATTCTCAAAGGAATACAGGTGTGCGCGCCGCGCCCACTGCAAGTTCCAGGGTAGGTCAGCATCACCACGCGCCTGTACACGCTGCTCGGCGATATTCGCCAGCCATTGTTCGCTGGGCAGGATACCATCGAAGGCATACGGTTGGAAGACGCGGAAGGCAATGAAAGCGGCAAGACCGCCAGCGATCAGGTAAACAGCGACCAGTTTCCAGTGATCCGTTGTCAGAAATCGTTCCCGCTCTTCCTTATTTTGGATGAGGCGAAGCGCAAACGCGCCCGGCAAGAGCAATGCCAGCGGGAAGATATTGACTTTAGAGGCCATTGCCATTCCGTAAGCAAGGCCGAAGGCAAGACTGAGCCAGAAGAAGGAATCGCGGCTAAAACGTGATGCGTTAAACGTAAAGCGTGATCTGGAAATTGGGAATTGGGAATCGCCTTTTTCCGGGATATCCAATTCCCGGTTTCCGAATTCCGATTCCCGTGTAAATATCCCCACCACAAAATAAATTGCCAAAAATGCGAACAGGTTGATAAACAAATCCGTGGTAAAGAAATGCGATTGCTGGATCTGCATCACGGCAAAAGCAGAAAATGCCGCTGCCAGCAAGGCAGTCCGCCGGTTGTACAGCCGCGCAACGATCAGATAGAGCAGGAAAATCGTGCCCAGATCCGCCAGCGTCGAGAACTGGCGGCCAAGCAACTTCAACGCACTGTAATCTGTCTGGCCTAAAATTTCCGCCGTGTAACGCACAATAAACAACGGCAGCGTGCCATAGACGAAGAAGCCAGAACCACGGTTATGCGGGTTGAGGGTCGAAGTTGCAGTGTTGAAATAATCGCCAATGCCCATCCAACGCTGGCGGTCCGGTGGGCAAACGTCAATCGAGATATCAAGGTCAATGCATTCATGCGCGCGCAGGTTGGCGACCACGCCGGTCAGGAACAACTCATCCGGGTGCTGATGCTGGAGCTCGCCCCAATCCGCGCCGCGGAGACGCAAAAATGCCGCCGCGGCCAGCACGACGATCAGGAGTACATCGTAAATCCAGGGGGGTTTTTCTGAGCGCATAAATATTTTTGTAAATGTCACCCTGAGCAAAGCGAAGGGTCTCCCGCGCTGCGCGCGGGGATTCTCACCTGCACTGCACCGAACGCAGTGCGGTGCAAGTGTCGCCCTACGGGCTCAGAATGACAGAGAGTCTTATGGTACAGAATAAATCCAGAAATCATGGCCTTCCACGTCCGAGCGGTGCAATTCCAGCGATCCGGCCGGGTACAACTCTTTGAGCACATCCAGCGTTTCCTGGTCATCCGCCTCCGGTATTTGCAGGTTGGCTTTCACCATGAACAGCTTCGGCCCGGGCAATTGTACTGTCTCCGGCAGGTTTTCGCGCCACATGGCAAAGTCCCGGTTCGGGATGCCCGCCCACACACCCGGCAGGCGCGTATCCACCCAATGCGGGAACGGCACGATCCAGATCGTGTCGGTCTCGCCGTAGGCTTCCTCGAACTGCTTAATGACGGCGCCCATCTCCGACGAGTTCCAGGATCCGGTACGGAAGGCTTCATAATACTGATGGAAGACCAGCTCGTAGTTCTGGACTCCCGACCAGACCATCAAGATCAGCGCCAGCCCCCAGGCAAATCCCACGCGCAGCTTTCCGGATCCGATAGCTGTTAGCAGACCATCGAGCGCCATCGCCACAACGACAAAGACCGGCACATATGCGCCGCCAGCGCGGTTCAAGGCAGGATTCTCGCCTGGGAAGGCCAGGGACAAGATCGAGGACATCGTCAAAAGCGGGATGGACAGGAGCAGGAACAGGTCCAGCCAGTGGCGCTTGCGGATGTAGCGCACGAGCAGAAGAATCGTCCCGATCAAAAAGAGCGCGCCCGAGACCACGTCCAGCACCGGCCTGTGTGTCACCGAATGCACCCAGATCTCACCGTCGTCCCAGTTGAACATGCCCAAGCCCCTCCACAAGTTCGAGAAGAAAATCTGGAGGGCGGGGGCGGGCAACGGCTGTTCGACGCTCCCCAGGCGTGTGAAAGCGCGGTAGGAGAATACATCCGGGTTATCCATGGTGTAGCGCAGCAGAGGCGTGAAAACGACCAGCGAGGCAAGGCCGAGGATGACCAACCAGAGAAAGGCATCCCGGCGCACGCCTTTAGACTGGGTGTGGAGGATATACAGTCCAATGGCAACCACCACCACGATGGGCATGATGCGAATGGGGCTGTAACCGTGCAGGCCAAGGCCGAGGAACAGGCCGGAGAGGATGAAGTCATTGCGGTTGCGCGTGCGCAATCCACGGATCAGATAATAGAGCGTCGGCGCGACGAACAACGGGTAGAGCGGAAAACGCAGCCCAACACGACTGATCACGTTGGGCCAGTAGCCGATGCCAGCGAAGAACAACGCAAACAGGCCCACGCGTGCCCCGCCAATTTCCTTGCCAAGCAGGTACATGTAAGGCAATGTAAACAAGCCAAGCAATACTGTACCAATTTTCAAACTCAGGAACGAAAGCCCGGTGCGGAAAACCCAACTCACCAACAAGGTCCAGTACATCTGGATGGCTTCGCGCCCGGTGTTGCGTGGGAAGAAAATACGCGTCTGTCCCTGTGAAACATCATACACGTCCAGGATCTTTTCGGCATGATCGCTGAACGGTTCCGGCGGGACCAAGCCAATTTGGTAAACACGGAAGAAGATCACCAACGCGGCTACGCCTAGAATCAACAGACTCCACAACATGTCACGGCGGCGTTCGTCTACGTTGCGCTCTCGATGAACACGGCGGTAGGGCAACCACAGAGAATAAACAAAGAAAACAATGGCGAGCAGCCAGAGCGCCACATTGCCCACCTTGAATAAGTTTCCACCAAAGCTGGCAAAGGCGACAAAGGCTAATACCGTGGCGATGATTAGAGGCAGCAAGCGGATGGTTTCCGGATCGCGGCGATCGTGGTCGGGGAATAAGGGCGGCAATTCCCACTTATCCGAAAAATATGACCACAAGACCAGCGCAAGCGCGATGAAATACAAAGCAATGCCATAACCGGTCATTCTTCCCGGCGGTTCAAGCACGCGTTGCGCAAACAGGGCAAATCCCAGGCCAAGCAGGGCGCGCCAGGGGAATCTGGTTGCAGGTTGAAGGGTAAAAGACGAAGGTTCGGGCGCAGGCTCGACGATCACTTCCTGCTTTTCGGCAAGCGAGCGGTTGATCTGCTCGCGTCGCGCCGCGTCGAATACAGAAACCAGGAAATTGAAGAAAGAATCCCAATCCTTGAAAATGGACTTGAAGAGATCAAGGATAGTCGGTTCGTCTGATTGGGAATCGGGAATCGGGGGTTGGGAATCGCCACTCATTGCCGCACACTGATTACTGGGAACTGATTACTCATTGGTCACTGTTTTTGCGCAATCACAATCATACTTTCCCCCCAGCGCATGGGCAGAAATATAAAGCCTGTCATGGCCTGGAAGCCACCCAACGAGCCAAATAACAGCTTCTGGACTTGTTTCGGCACGATTGGAATATACGGCACATCCCAGAACCCGTCTGCGAAAACGCGTTTCACTGTAAAGCCGGAACGCTCGATCCAATCCAGCCAAACGGATGGTGGATTGAGTGAGATGTGCGTCGGGTCCTGGTAACCGATCCATTTCTTGCCTTTCCAGGGTTTGAGTAAGGAATCGAGATTCGGGGTTGCCAGGATGAGAATCCCGCCGGGAGCAGTCACGCGGCCAATCTCCGCAATCGCTTTTTCAGGGTTTGGGAGGTGTTCAACAATATGCTTGATGATCACTACACTGAATATCCCATCCGCAAAGGGGATTTCCTGCGCGCTGGCGGTTTGCAGGGCTGTGTTCTCGACAACCGCTTTCGATTCTTTTACGGCCCAATGATTGATGTCCATACCAAAGGTTTTGAACGTATCCTCGAGCTGCCCGACCAGATGTCCCAGCCCGGAGCCGATTTCCAGAAAGCGCTTGCCGTGTTGCCCGTAACGGCGGGCCAGCGTGGCGTAGAAGCGATTCGACCACCAATACTGGCTATATTTGGCAAATGAGGTGTTTGAATAGGTATGGCTGGAGAAATATTTATCGTCGAAAGCCATGAGTTATTATCGCGAATCGGTTTAGTCAAACTGAATGTCTTCGGCAGGTTTCAGCGTGACAGCCCAACCATCCAGCGTATTATTATGATGCGCAATCACTTGCTTCGCAGTTATATGCTTGTTATCCCAGGTACTATGTCCATCCTCGACCAGGGTAACCTCATATCCCAGACTGTAAGCCCGGCGGCAGGTCGTATCCACACAGTATTCCGTTTGAAGGCCTCCCAGGACAAGCTTCTGGATGCCCATTTTCTCTAACTCATCTCCCAGACTGGTTTCGTGAAAAGAGTCAGGGTTGCGTTTTTGCACAATGACATCACCAGCAACCAGCGCAATTGACGGATGGATCGGCCAAGCCGGGCCACCTTCGACAAACTCTTTACTGTTGTGCTGAATGTATATCACTGGGACATCCGCCTGGCGCGCTTTGTCGATTAAACCAGACAAAGTCTGGAGCAATTTTTCTCCATTGTAGACGGGCTCATCCTCGAAAAACATGCCCATCTGAACATCAATGATCAATAAAGCGGTATCACTTGACATTGATTTCTCGCAATCTTTTATTTTTTCCTGGCAATGTAAAACGTAAACGTGCCGTTTTCCACTGGCTCCGGGGAAGCATATTTCCTCACAAACTGTTCCGTCAGCCACAGATTCCAGCGAGCGCGGCTGATGATCCATTTGCCGGTCAGCAGGCGTGCAGCCACTGACGGCACGCCAAAATAATGTCCCCATTCTAACACGCGCATCGCGGACGGGGAGAAGTAATGCCACCAGCGTTCCAGCGTGAACCCGACGCTCTTCAACCTTGTTTCCCACGCATCAGGCTCATCGGCATGATGCACGCGCGAGATGCGCCGGAACCATTCCGTGTAGCCCATTCCCAGCACGCGCGAGATGGAAAGCTCACTCAGGTAGCGCGGATTGGGAACACAAAAGTAAAACGGAGCGCCCGGTTTAAGCACACGCGCAGTTTCGGCCAGCACAGCCTCGATGTGTGGGATATGTTCCAGCACCGAGTTGCTGATCGCGCTGGCAAAGTAATCATCCGGGAAAGGCGAGTTCGCGCCATCGGCTTCTACCAATCCGCGATACGCGCCATATTTCTTCGCCTGATGGATCGGTCCATGCCAGGGGTCGAGGCCTACGTCGATTTTCCGGTCAAAGGTCAGGGATGCAAAATGACCGTCACCACAGCCTACATCATAGATAGGCGCGGGCAAATCGAGATCCTGGTAATACGTCGCTTCCACACCGCGGATGAGGGCGCGAAAATAGGGCAGGTCACGCAGATGCAGGAAAAGGTAATCTTTCATCGCTATCGATCATTCGCCCTTATTGGCTTTTTATCAATCTCGCAAACAATTTCTCGTATTCCGCCGCAATCGTATCAGGGTCATATTGACGCGCAATTTCAGACGGGTCACCTTTGAACCTTTTCGCATCATTCAGGACCTCGAGGATTGCTCCCGCTAAACTGGCCGGATCGCCAATTTCAGCGACGCGACCCATGCCGTGCATTAATACGGGCTGGCGCACCCCCGGCAGCGCAGACGGGACGCTTGGCACACCGTTCATCATCGCTTCGATCTGCACCAGGCCAAAGGCCTCAGTGGAATTCAACGAAGGGACAGTAATCACATCAAGATTGGAATACACAGCCGCCAACTGCAGGGGAGAGAGGTTACCCAAGAAGGTCCATTGGCCCGTTCTTTCGTATTCGCGAATACGAGGTATTAATCGCTCATAATAAGCTTGTTCGCCCATCACATTCTGGTGCTGACCTGCATAAATGACCTGCGTATTCGGATACTTTGCCAGAATGGTGGGCAGAGCATCTAGCAAAATCTCCACGCCCTTCTCAGAGGCAAAACGGGTGACCATGCCAATGACAGGGCGTCGGTCTTTAACGTGATACCTTTCCGCGAAGGCCCGGACAGCCTCGGGGCCAGGATCGGGCATTTCTACTGGTGGCAGGATTGGGGTTAGTTTTGAAGCGTAGCGGGAGAGATAGGGGGAGTTGTCCGCATAATCCTGGGTGTATGTCACAATGTGGTCGGCTAAAATTCCGGCCAGATTATTCTGAAAATCCACTACTCTGTTGACCAGTCGATTGAAAAGGCCGGTTGGGAGTTGTAGGTCGCAATGATAAGTCAGTACGGCAGGCCTGCCAAAAAGCCGACCACGGAGAGCTACGCCGGGCGCGTCGAACTGCGGCAGGTGCATCTGGACGACATCATGCTGCCATACCAGCTTTGTCGCAACCAAGCCGAATGTGGGTGCCAGTACACCCTTGCTGATACGAACTGCCACCGGCACACGGAGGACGCGCACGCCATACATCAATTCCTCGCGCGGCAGAGATTTGTCGTACTGCGTGGTCATCACAGTCACTTCGTGCCCACGCTTTGCAAAGGCCCGCGCCAGACGCTCGGCATAGATGGTCAGGCCGGATGTGTGCGGACGATAATAGGTAAGAACGGTGAGAATTTTCATAAAGCGGCTGGATTATAACCCACTGTGAATTCCTCAAATCTAAAACCCGCCGATATAATCTGGCGGGTTGGCTTTCATCAAATTTCGGTATCGTAGTTTTTACAAACCTACACCTAATTTTTACTTGCCCCTGCCCGCGTTTTCAGGCGTGATATGAGTTCCCGGCGCAATCTCGGTGCTCTTGGGGATGACAACGATGCCATCGCGCACGAACCATGTTTCCCGGTCCAGATCCTTGTCAGGCGGGAAGGGCTTAATGACCACGCCCTCGCCCAGACGCACATTTTTGTCCAGGATGGCGCCTTCCACATGGCAGTTCTTCCCGATCCCAAGTGGGATACTGTGGGGTATCGCCTCCGCATCGTAGTAGTCTGCGCCCATCAGAATGCTATCCTTGATGTAAGCCCCGGCTGCAACCTGGCTGCGTACGCCTAAGATGGAATGTTTTATTTCCGCTTTCCGAATACGGCAGCCCTCGGTCAAAAGCACATCCTCCAACTCACTATCCTCGACAACAGAACCGGGCAGGAAACGCGCATGTGTGTAAATGGGCGCGCCCGGGTCGTAAAAGTTGAATGGCGGGGAAGAACTGGTTAATTTCAAATTCGTCTCATAAAAGGAGCGGATGGTCCCGATGTCTTCCCAGTAACCGTCGAAATCGAAACCATACACCTCATGCGAACGGGTAGCTTCCGGGATGATGTCACTGCCAAAATCATCGTGACGCGGGTGATATTTGAGTAAATCCACCAGCACCTGTGTGTTAAATAGATAGATGCCCATCGAGCCCAGGAACGGGCGTTCCGGGTCATCTCGGCTGACAAATTTCTGCTGGACTTTTGGATCCTTAGGCTTTTCTGTGAAAGAGGAGATGTGACCGTCGGTTTCCACTTTCAATAACCCGAACCGAGGCGCATCATCTTTCGCGACGGGTTGAACTGCTACCGTTATGTCAGCATTTTTCTCCCAATGAAATTCAGCCAGGGCGGCGTAGTCCATGCGGTAGAGGTGATCGCCTGCCAGGATCAGCACATACTCCGCACCCGTTGTCTGAATCTCGAACAACTGCTTGCGGACAGCATCCGCTGTGCCCTGGTACCAACCTGCGCTTTCCATCGTCTGCTCAGCAGCCAGGATCTGCACCCAGCCTGTATGGAAGGCATCAAAATTGTATGTGTGGGTAATGTGACGGTGCAGGGAAACTGAGTTGAATTGCGTAAGGACGGCAATACGGTAAATACCTGAATTGATGCAATTGCTGATGGGAATATCGATCAGGCGATATTTCCCCGCAATCGGCACGGCTGGCTTCGAGCGCATCTTGGTCAGCGGGTACAGGCGCGTTCCACGTCCGCCGCCCAAGATGACGCCCAGGACATCGTTCAATCTGGGCATAGTGACCTCCTGGGAACTGGTAGAACATGCTCCTATTATCGCTTAAAACCCAGGATTTTGCGTAACTTTTGAAACAAAAAAACGATCGGATACGCCAACAAGACCATTAAATCGATCAG
>CAZLOC010000109.1:0-10249 GCA_964560935.1 uncultured Anaerolineaceae bacterium
GGTATGCTTTACAACAACGCAAACCGGCCAGCAGGCTCAAGGGTGGCGGGTTTTTGAAATAAAATTTGCGAGTGAAATTTAGAAGGACTTACGCTGGAATTGCGCAAGTCCTTTTTGTATATGTTCTTCCCTCTTCGGGAGGGTGAAAGACTGGCTACGGCGCTATCGGAATAGGGCCGTAGGTGGGTGCACAAACGATGTCGTAGTATTCCAACTCGATTGCTTTATTCTGCTCGGCATATGCGGCGGCCTCATTGCCCATGACGCGGATGGCGTCCAGTTGTCCCAACACCTGCGTGGGCCAGTAGCGCGGCAGGGTAAGCCTTGGATCATTGGAAGGACCTTCAGGGATGTAGGAAGGTCGCGCCGGATCTGCATCATCGCTTTGCGGGATCCAGTTGTACATGAACGGGCCGCGCGGGTTCACGGTAAATCCAACGCGATAGCCTACCTCGCGAGCAAGCTCTACACCGCGTGGTGTAAAACCACCGCCGGGCCAGATGTAAGCGATGGGGGTTTTTCCAAAGTAAGTCTGGAGATTATCAATTGACCCCTGGAGTTCACTATAAATAAACTCATCCGTTGAACTTGGCACAATGTTGATGTTGTGAATCACACCATGTGCCTGATAATCTACCCAGCCCTCGGTGGATAGCGCCACATTTTCTTGCAAGAATTGGTCATCTCCGCCGAATGCACTGATCCAGCCATTGATCACCGGCCAGCCCCACTCTGCCGCGTAAGGACGGAAATGCTCATAGGCTTCAGCGCGGTGACGGTCGTCATACGTAAGTACTACGGAGCGGTTCGGAATTGCCGTGTTGTGGTCGAGAAAATCTGCGAGTTGTTCGGCGTTAATAGCCTCGAAGCCTAATTCCTTCAGGCTATTCATCAGTTTTTTGAAGTCTTGCACGGTGATGTCATTTGCATCCATGCCGATGCCATCTTTGTCGATACCGTGAAACATGATGACCAGCACGATGGTGCCTGGGGCGGCGTTGTTGGGGTCCCATTTATCCTGCAAATATTGACAGGTATCAGCTACATAGGTGTGGGGAGTATCCAGTGGATTGAGAATGCCAGTTGTAAAGACAGGCGGCAATGCTGGCGGGGTGCGCGGCGGCAGGGTTGCGGTCGGCAGCGGTGTTTCAGTAGGTAACGGGGTGGGTGTGATCATGCCAGCCAGCGCGGTTTGCACGGCCTGGGTCATGAGGATGTTCATGTCAGGGGTGGGGGAGGCAGGTGCGGCAGGCCGGCACGCGGTCAAGATAACGGCCAGCAGGCTGAGTGTTAGAAAGATACGGGAAGGTCGAAACATAGGGGGTATTTTACCAATAATCACACGTTCAGCGGGGGTCTAAGACTCCCGCTAAACGGTTGGCTACTCGTTACTATCGCCTTTAATGAAAGCTTCCGTCATCTCCCGGCAGATGTTATCACGGAACTGCGTGGGTGGGGTTTTGAAGAAATAGGATGAAGGCCCAATGATAGGACCGCTCAACTTTCGGTCGAGGGCCAGTTTTGCACAGCGTACGGCGTCGATCATCACGCCAGCAGAGTTGGGGCTATCCCACACTTCCAGTTTGGTCTCCACGTTCAGCGGAACATCACCAAAAGTGGTTCCTTCCATACGGATATAGCACCATTTGCGGTCGGTCAGCCAGGGTACGTGGTCGCTCGGGCCAACATGCACATCGTTGGCATTCAGCTCATAAGGGATCATGCTGGTAACCGCGCCGGTCTTGGAAATTTTCTTGCTCTCCAGGCGTTCGCGTTCGAGCATGTTGAGGAAGTCGGTGTTGCCGCCGAAGTTGAGCTGATAGGTATGGTCGATGCGCACTCCGCGGTCGATGAACAGGCTGGTGATGGCGCGGTGCAAAATCGTCGCACCGACTTGCGACTTGACGTCATCGCCCAAAATGGGTAACTGCGCGTCGCGGAAGCGCTTGGACCAGTATTCGCTGGAAGCAATAAAGACCGGGATGCCATTTACAAAAGCACAGCCCGCCTCGATCGTCTGCTCCACATACCATTTCGTGGCCATCTCGGAGCCAACCGGCAAAAAGTTGAGCACCACATCGGTCTTGGTCTCTTTGAGCAGACCAACGATATCGGCGGTAGGGCCCGGGGCCTTTTCAATCACGTCAGACAGATATTTGCCCAGGCCGTCATGCGTCATGCCGCGCACCACAGGCGTGTTCATCTTGGGGACATCGGTGAACTTGTACGTGTTATTGGGAAAAGCGAAAATGGCTTCCGAAAGGTCTTTCCCAACCTTGGTGACATTGATGTCAATGCCGAGCGTGAACTCAATGTCTTTGATGTGATACCCGGCCAGATTGACGTGCATCAAACCGGGGACGGTGTCGGTGTCTTTCGCGTTACGGTAGTAGTGAACACCCTGCACCAGCGACGATGCACAATTCCCTACGCCGATGATGGCGACACGCACTTTTTTACTTGCCATAAATAAACACTCCTTACAATATGGATTTCGATCTGCTACGCAAGAATGGATTTTGTTTCAACCGTGTCAAAAGTAAAGCCCTGTATTGTATAATGATACTACCTCATTCTTTGAGACTCGCTATGTCTTCATTCGAACAAGCTCCAAACCTGGATCGTCTCCTCGCGGTCGCCCATGAACTTGGGTCTGCTACCGCTATGGAACAGTTGTTGCAGCGTCTGACGATTGCGGCTAGCGAACTGACAAGCAGCGAGGGCGCCTCCCTCCTGGAGTTCGACGAAAACTTGAACTCCTTGCACTTTGTTGCTGCGCCCTGGCTCCGTGAGCAACCTCTAAAGGATATTGCTGTACCTCTGGATGCCAGTATAGCTGGTTGGGTATTCGGCAATAACGAACCCCTGGTTATTCAGGATGTGGCAAAAGATCCCCGCCATTTCAAAGCGGTCGACCAGGCACTTGATTTTACAACCTCTTCGCTGGTGGCAGTTCCCTTGACGTATCAAGGAAATACGATTGGCGTGCTAGAGGCGGTCAATAAGGCAGACAACGCCCATTATACCGGGGATGATGTCGCAATTCTAGAGATGCTGGCTCTATATGCTGCAATAGCACTGTGGAATTCCAATCTGGAAAGGCGTATTCAAAATACACGAGATGAATTTGCCGAGCTTGATCGGTTGAAGAGCAATTTTGTTGCCATCACCTCACATGAACTGCGCACACCGCTTGGTTTGATCCTTGGACATGCCACTTTTTTAAGAGAGATGATTGCGGAAGAGCATCGTGAGCCAATGGAAATCATCATTCGGAACGCTACACGGCTCAAGGAAATTATAGAAAGTCTGACAGAGGTCGATAACTATGAGGCGGGTGTTGCCCGCATACGTCAGCGGTTGATCTCAGTGCCGAGCATTGTAGAAGATGTAGTTTCCTCCTTCCAAGATATGGCGGCCAGTAAAAATATTACCTTGCAGGCAGATGTTTGTGAAGAAGAGTTGCCGGTGGAGGCCGATGCCAATAAAATTATCGTTGCTGTCAGTAACCTGGTGCGTAATGCCATCACCTTTACGAATGAAGGCGGGCATGTCCTCGTCAAAGCAGAGCCGGTCACCGGTCATGCCCGAGTGTCAGTGTCAGACGACGGCATTGGTATCCCTGCCAGAGACCTGCCCAAAGTGTTTGAGCGTTTCTTCCAGGTAGAGTCACATCTCACGCGACGTAATACTGGTATGGGCCTGGGGCTTTCGGTCGCCAAGACCATGATCGAATTGCATGGTGGCCGCATCTGGGTGGAGAGCGTAGAAGGGAAGGGAAGCACGTTTACCTTCCTCCTGCCTGTCAAACCCGTGCAGACCAAAATTTCCGAGCAAGCGTTCAAATCCTGATTTGCATGGAGCCGCGTTTTGTTGTTGCCGGTCTTTTACTCCGCGAATACTTGCTGCCGCCTGTAGGCCATCCGTTGTTGGATGCGCCGGGCGGCCATCTGCTCTACGCAGCAGGTGGACTGCGCGTTTGGGAAACAGAGATTGGCCTGCTGGGACGCGTTGGCGAAGACTATCCCTTTCGGTGGCGGCAAGATTTTGAAGAACGCGGCTTTGACACACGCGGTTTGAAGGTTTTACCCGGAAGTCTTGATTTGCGTAGCTTCCTTGCTTATTCTGGGACTTTTGTACCGAGTCGCAATAACCCTGTTTCCCATTTTGCACGCCGGGGGATGACCTTTCCCAAAGCATTATTGGGCTATCATCCACCAACTGAAATACAGAAAGATCCACGCCGGCCGCACCCGCACGCGCCTACAGTGGGAGACATTCCGAAGGAATATCTGGAAGCCAGTGCAGCACACATTTGTCCCATGGACTTTACCAGCCAGGGACAGTTGCTGGTCGCTTTCAAAGCCGGTTTGGCTACCACGGTCACACTGGACCCTGATCCTGCCTACATGACCCCAAGTTTCCTCAGAGACTTGCGCGAACTGCTTAATGGGCTGACAGCTTTTCTGCCTTCCCAAGAGGAGTTGCAGTCGTTGTTTTGGGGCAAGACCAATGATTTGTGGGAAATGGCGGAAGCGTTGGGCTCCTATGGCTGTGAATTAATTGTCATCAAGGGCGGCGGTCTGGGGCAGTATTTATATGATGCAGTGGGGAAGCATCGCTGGGAAATCCCGGCTTATCCATCACGCATGGCTGACCCTACCGGCGCAGGCGACGCTTTCTGCGGCGGCTTCCTGGCCGGCTATCGCAAAA
Organism: uncultured Anaerolineaceae bacterium; assembly: GCA_964560935.1. Taxonomy (GTDB): domain Bacteria; phylum Chloroflexota; class Anaerolineae; order Anaerolineales; family Villigracilaceae; genus JAABUE01. The sequence goes on from CAZLOC010000109.1 coordinate 4,714, forward strand.
TGTATGACCCATTGGAGGCGGCTTTATACGGGAATGTATCGGCTTCGCTCAAGGTGGAAGGCAGCGGCGCGTTCTATCCCTTGGACGTGATGCCGGGATTGGCACAGGCCCGCTTGGAAGCATTGCGGGACCTGGTGCACAAGGTATGAATATGAAATCTATCGTAAAGCGGCTGCTAGACCTGACGATGCAAATCCAACAAATCCCTGCGCCGTCGTTTGCCGAGGCGCGACGGGCGCAATTTGTAAAGGAATTATTCGAAGCGGAAGGCTTGCAGGATGTCTCGATGGATACGGTGAACAATGTCTATGCACGCCTGCCTGGGGAAAGTGCTGGCGAGCCGTTGGTCGTAAGCGCACATTTGGATACAGTTTTCCCCCTCGAGACGGATTTGACCGCCTTGCGCAAGAAGGGCCGTATCATTGGGCCAGGGATTGGCGATAATTCACTGGGGGTCGCCTCGCTGTTTGGCCTGGCATGGTTATTGCGTGAGCACGCACAGATCCTGCTGGGCGATCTGTGGCTGGTGGCAAATGTATGTGAAGAAGGCTTGGGGGATTTGCGCGGGATGCGCGCTGTGGTAGATCGGTTCGGCAAGGATGTGCAGGCTTATTTGGTGATCGAGGGGTTGTCATTGGGCTATGTCCAGCACCGTGCTCTGGGCGTGCAGCGATACCGTGTCACCGCAAAAACTGCCGGTGGACATTCCTGGTCGGACTACGGGCAGCCATCGGCGATCCATGAACTCTCGAAGTTGGTGACGCAATTAACTGCTCTTCCTATGCCCGCCGAACCGCGCACTACTATCAATGTGGGTCGCATGGGTGGAGGCACATCGGTCAATGCGATTGCGTCCGAGGCCTGGCTGGAACTGGACTTGCGCTCCGAAAGCGTACATGTATTAACAGAAATGACTTTTGCAGTGGAGCAACTGATTGAAACGGTCAGCAGACCCAAGGCCCTGATAGAAGCGGAAGTGATCGGGCGGCGTCCTGCCGGAGAATTGCCTGCCAGTCATCCCCTGGTCAGGTTGGCTGGGGAGTGTCTCAAAGAGCAAGGGATCGAGCCAAAACTGATGATCGGCTCTACCGATGCAAACGTGCCACTCAGTCGGAGTTTCCCAGCAGTGGTACTGGGTGTGACGAACGGCGCCGGGGCGCATACGACCGGCGAGTTCATCTTGACCGAGCCGGTCAAACGCGGCATGCAACAATTGGTACAGTTCGTGAGCAAGGTGTGGAGTGTGGGGTAGGGAAAAAGCGACGAGGGGCAACCAACGAAATGGTATAAAATATGCTGAATTCGGGACAATGTACTATAATATTGTTTGATTTGTCATTTATTGTTGACAATTATATCGCTTGATTATGAAGTATATCTTTGGCCCTGTCCCTTCCCGGCGGTTGGGTCAGTCACTGGGGATCGACCCAATCCCGCAGAAAACCTGCAATTGGAGTTGCGTATACTGCCAGTTGGGTCGCTCGACGCCAATGACCAACAAAAGGCGGGAATATATCCCCTGTGATACGATTCTGGTTGAAGTAACCCAGGCTTTGCGCAGCCACTCCCCTGGTGAGATCGACTGGGTGACCTTTGTTGGTTCCGGTGAACCGACGCTGCACAGCGGGCTGGGTGCGATAATTCGCCAGGTGAAAGCGCACACGACTATACCCGTAGCGGTCATCACCAACGGCTCTTTGTTGTATCTGCCCGAAGTGCGCGCGGATTTGATATTGGCTGATGCCGTCTTGCCCACACTGGATGCCGGTAGCGCAGATTTGTACCGCAGGATCAACCGTCCCTGGCCTGAACTGACCTTTGATAGCCTGGTAGGTGGGTTGCTTGCATTTCGATCTGAATACTCAGGTAAATTATGGGTAGAGGTTATGCTGGTCCGTGGCATGAATGACAGCGAAGAGGCATTACGAGACCTTGCGACTGTATTGGAACGTATTCAACCGGATCAAGTCCATCTCAGCCTGCCGGTACGCCCGCCTGCGGAGAGTTGGGTGCGGCCTGCGGATGAGGAAGGCTTGCTGCGCGCGCAGGCAATCCTCGGAGATGTTGCGCGGGTGTTGTCTCCCGCACAGGGTGAGTTTGACCTGTGCGGCTGCGAGGATGTGAGCGAGGCGATCCTGTCCATAATTACCCGCCATCCTATGCGCGAAGATGACCTTTTCACGTCCATCCAGCGTTGGCCGGATGAAGATGTGCGCCAGATCCTTGAAAGTCTCTCGGAAAGCGGCAAAGCCCAGTTGGTAACACGCTATGGCGTGCGCTTTTGGGCGGCCTCTGGAACCAAGTATGCAGACTAACCTATGAGCCTATTAGATGATTTGATCGCCAGCCTGCCTGAAGATGCCCCGATCCGTTCGGTGTTAGTGGGATTACACTGGGTGGTGGTTTGCAGCCGCTTTTGCGGGATGGCTTCCACCTTGCAAAGTGAACATTCGCATGGTACTCCAGATGTCCGCGAGGCAGGGAATTTACAGTTAAAGTCTGCCAAGGAGTTGGCTCAACTGATCCATTCCGACTCCGCTTTGGAAGCCAGTATCGGCATGGCAGCCATAAACTCTCTGCTGGAAGTCGATGAATCCCAGGGGGTGGAAATCAACGCTGCGGATGTGCTGGCAGAACGCGGGCGGGGTAAGAACGTTGCGCTGGTCGGGCATTTCCCGTTCATTTCCCGGTTGCGCCAATCGGTCGGTCAGTTATGGGTGATTGAAAAACATCCGGGCGAGGGAGACTATCCCGCTTACGCTGCCCTGGAATTGCTTCCGCGCGCAGACGTTGTTGCCATCACAGGAACTACCTTCATTAACCGCACGATAGACAGTTTGCTTGAGTTATGCTCACCGGAAGCGACCGTCATGGTGCTAGGCCCCAGCACGCCGCTTTCGCCCATCCTGTTCGACTACGGCGTGAACATCCTCTCCGGTACGCGCGTTGTGGATGAAGCCGCCGCGCTGCGAACTGTGGGACAGGGAGCCTCATTCAGGCAGGTGGAGGGGGTAAAATTGTTGACATTCGTAAGCAAAAAGGAGCTTCATTAGCGTGATGGATTTCAACATGCATCCCATTGGTGTGATCCATTCGCCGTTTACCCAAAAGGACCAGACACCCAGCCAGCCACGCGTTCAAATGCTAAGGGTTCAGTGGAAGTTTATCCTGAGTTTTTTGCGGGTTTGCAAGACCTGGATGGCTTTTCTCACATCATTCTCTTATATGTCTTTCATCATTCAAGCGGCTATTCCCTGCGTGTCAAACCATTTCTGGATCATCAGGAGCGCGGCCTGTTTGCAACGCGCTATCCTGCTCGTCCCAACCCCATCGGGCTTTCAATTGTCAGGCTCAGGATTGTTCGGGAAAACCTTTTGACTGTGGAGGGGATAGACGTACTGGATGGCACGCCTTTGCTAGACATCAAACCCTATGTACCAGACTTCGACGTGGGCATGGAAACCCGTACTGGCTGGTACGAGACACGGAGCAAAAAGTGAAACGACACCCCTCTCTATTGATTTCTATCACATGGCTCACCCTGTTTTTGCTTTTGTCTTTTCCTTTCGTGGTACGTGCGCAAAACGTCGATCCGGTAGTGCGGGCGATCCTGTTTTACTCGCCTACCTGTCCACATTGCGCTATGGTCATTCAGGAAGACCTGCCGCCATTATTTGATAAATACAGCACCCAATTGGAAATTCTTGGCCTAGATGTATCCCAACTCGAAGGGGCGACACTCTACCAAAACGCCATCACCCGTTTCCAGATCCCACAAGAACGATTGGGAGTTCCTACCCTGATTGTCGGCGATTTTGTGCTTGTTGGTTCGCTTGAGATACCGGAACAATTCCCGGGATTGATCGAATACTACCTTTCGCAGGGTGGCGTGGATTGGCCAGATATTCCCGGACTGGCTGAAACCCTCCCTACACCAGAGCCGGAGCAGCTGGCAGATCCCACAGCGAACTCCTCCGCGCCCCTTCCTCCGACCGATGAACCTGGTTCCCCTTTGGAAACACCGGCCTCAAACTCAGGGAATCCCGCGTCAATACCTGAACCTGGTCTGGTGCTGTCCGACGAGCATGACATAAGCTGGCAAGAGAAGTTCGTCCGCGACCCGGCCGGCAATACGCTCTCTGTCTTTGTATTGCTAGGGATGCTGGCTGCGCTCGTGTGGGTGGCGTTCTATTTCACCCGTACGGACCACATTCCGCTTGCAATGAATGCCAATTGGTTGATCCCCCTCTTATGCTTGATTGGCCTGATCGTGGCCGGTTACCTGGCCTATGTGGAAACCGCCCAGGTTTCTGCTGTTTGCGGCCCCGTAGGTGATTGCAATACCGTGCAGCAAAGCGAATACGCGCGCCTGTTCGGGATTCTCCCGATCGGCGTATTGGGCGTGGCCGGGTACGTCATGATCGTGGTGGCATGGCTGGGCATACGCTTCGGTCGCAATGGCATAGAAAACCTGGGGGCGTTGGCCTTGCTGGGGATGACCCTCGCTGGCACGCTGTTCTCCGTTTACCTGACTTTTCTTGAGCCCTTCGTGATCGGCGCGACTTGCGCCTGGTGCCTGACCTCGGCAATCCTGATGACGGTTTTGATGCTGCTGTCGCTTGAGCCTGGGAAAAAGGCGTGTTTGGGGTATGTAAAGGGTCAACGCAAGTGATAATAGATATGTCATTCTGCCTGCACCGTGCGTAGGCACGCGTGAGCCCCGAAGGGGCGAAGAATCTCCCTGCGCAAAGCGCGGGAGACCCTTCACTACGTTCAGGGTGACAAACAAATTTTCGCCCCCTGCGCAGGTAAACCTTTATGCTATACTCGTTTCATGAACGCCACAGGGCTGATTGCCAGCCTGCGTATGCGCCTGTCCCATCTGTCGCTGTTCCAGCGGATTGCGATTGGCAATGCGGCCATCATCATCCTTGGGGCCGTGATTGGCACGCTTGCCACGCGACGCCTGGCGCAGCAGGCCGCTGACTGGTGGCTGATCACACTTTTTGCAACCGGGGGCATCCTGCTCAGCCTGGTCATCAATTTTTTGATCGTCGCCGCAGCCTTGCGTCCCCTGCGCGACCTGGGGCGGCTGGCGAAACGCTTGCAGAGCGGCGACGCGACGATTGAACTGAAAAACCCCGATCCCTACACAACGCGCATGGCTGAAACCCTGCGTTCCCTCTTCCTGCAACTGGAAGAGCGCAACCGCGAACTACATGCCCTCTCCGAACGCGCCATCAACGCCCAGGAGGAGGAGCGCCGCGCCATTGCCCGGAGCCTGCACGACGATACCGGGCAGGCTCTCTCGATGCTCAACATCCATCTCGACCGCATCGACGAGCGCGTTCAGCCGCGACAGAAGGAACTCAAAAAGCAAGTTGCGGACGCGCGCGCCCTGGCTGCCGACACGCTGACGGAGCTGCGCCACATCCTTTCCGGACTTCGGCCTGCCATTCTTGACGATCTGGGGCTGGTCCCGGCGATCCGGTGGTTCGCGCGGGCAAACCTGGAGCAGGTCGGCGTCCACGTGATT
>CAZLOC010000110.1:0-10133 GCA_964560935.1 uncultured Anaerolineaceae bacterium
CCCCACTTTCCACACTGCCTCTAAAATCATGCATCAGTTCCCCCAGCGCCTGACCTACATGAAGAGCCGAAGCCTGCACCGCATAAACAGTGGTAATGACAAATAACGGTCTGTCACTCAACACCTGTCGGCAGGCTTCCAGCAATTTTGGCAAAGACTTGTAAATTTCCCAAACTTCCCCTTTGGGTCCGCGCCCGAACTTGGGCGGGTCAAGCAGGATGCCATCATACTTGTTCCCGCGACGGGCCTCGCGCTGGACAAATTTGAGCGCATCGTCCATGATCCAGCGCACGGGTTTCTCCGTCAGGCCGGATAAAACCTGATTCTCGCGCGCCCAGACAACAGATTTTTTCGAAGCGTCCACGTGCGTGACCTGCGCTCCAGCCGCGGCGGCAGCCAGCGTGGCCAATCCCGTATAACCAAACAGGTTCAGAACCTTTATTGGCCGCTTCGCCTTGTGGATCAAATCCGCTGACCAATCCCAGTGCGCGGCGCATTCGGGGAAAACACCCAGGTGACGCCCCGACGTGGTCATCGCCCAAAACTTCAACTCCCCTCTCCTTTCAGGAGCCCCCTTCGGGGATGATAAGGGGCCAGGGGTGAGGTCGAGGGAATACCCCATCTCCCACTTCTCCGCCACCTTCTTTTTAAACTGCCAATGCCCGCCGCTCTCCTCGCTGGTTGGCTGAAAAACAGCGTGCGCCTTTGCCCACTCCTTCTCCGGCAATGCCCGCGACCACATGGCCTGCACTTCCGGGCGGACAAAGATGTAGGAGCCAAGTCGCTCCATCTTCAGGCCATCGCCGCTGTCAAGCAAAGCGTAGTCGCTCCAATTAGGAGATTCCAGGAGGGAGAAAGTGGGAAATTTCGGCATAAAAAATAAGTCAAAAGTACTATTCGGGTGGGAGAAGTGCAAAATACCACTTGCTTTTTACCCCAAAAAACCGTATAATGTGGGAAAAAGTGGTAAAAAGTGGTACGAGCGCCGGTGGCCCCGGCGTTCGCCTATTAAATGGAGATGTAGAACTAATGTTCTTAGGGCAATTCCAGCACAACCTCGACGAGAAAGGTCGCCTGATGATCCCGGCGCCCTTCCGTCAAACGCTGGAAGGCGGCGCTTTCATCACCCAGGGCTTTGACCGCTGTCTGATGGTTATGACAGAGGCCTATTTTCAAGAGGTCTACCAGCGCATCAATGCCATGAACCTGGCCGACCCCACCGCCCGCATGCTGCGCCGCTTGATCCTCTCCAATGCCTACCAGGTTGAGCTGGACAAAGTCGGGCGCATTTTGGTTCCACAGAGCCTGCGGCAATTCATCAACTTCGACGGTGAAGCAATTGTAGCAGGTCAGGGCGAGTATTTCGAGGTCTGGACGCCGGCAGATTGGAACAAGCAAATGAACGATATCCAGGATACCGAAGCCAACAACCAGCGTTTCTCAACGCTGAACCTGTCCTCACAACCGTAGGACAAATTGACAATTTGTCCTACCATGCCGCACCAACCAGTTCTTTACCATGAAATTATACACGCGTTGCAGCCCAAAAATGAAGGGCGCTATGTAGATGGCACGCTGGGCGCGGGTGGCCATGCCCGCGAGATTTTGGAGGCCTGCGCACCAGGCGGACGTCTGCTGGGATTGGATGTTGACTCGCAGGCGTTGGCGCTTGCCCGTGAGACCTTGGCTCCTTACGGGGAGCGCGCCCGTCTGCGCCAGGCCTCCTACGATTCTCTCACCGAAACGCTGCATGAAATCGGCTGGAAAGAAGTGGACGGTATCTTGCTCGACCTGGGGCTTTCCTCGATGCAACTGGACAGCCCGGAGCGCGGTTTTTCCTTCCAACAGGATGCGCCGCTGGACATGCGCTTCGACCCGGACTCCCCCACCACAGCAGCAGACCTGGTCAACGCATTGCCGGGTGACGAACTGGCGGACCTGATTTACCGGTACGGAGAAGAACACGCCTCCCGAAGGATCGCGCAAGCCATCGTCCAAGCGCGACCGCTTCAGACCACCCGTCAGCTTGCTGCCGTTATCGAATCCGTGTTGCCGCGAAGGGGCCGCGTCCACCCCGCCACACAGACGTTCCAGGCCCTGCGCATCGCAGTCAATGATGAGTTGGAGCGGGTCGAGAATGTGCTTCCCCAGGCGGTAGCAGCCCTGAAGTCCGGTGGGAGGCTGGCAATCATCTCCTTCCACTCGCTGGAAGACCGCATCGTCAAGGAGTATTTCCGTCGCGAGAGCAAAGACCTGGTCAATCCGCCCTACGAACGGATTTATGAGGTTGAGAAAAGAGCAACGCTGAAAGAAATCAATCGCAAAGTAATCACCCCCAGCGAGGCCGAAGTAGCAGCCAACCCGAGGGCAAGGAGTGCAAAACTGCGCATTGTAGAAAAATTGTAATCATTATCTTAGCGAAAGCCTGTCCTGCCCGCACCAGTGCCGTACATCGTCCCGATGTCCTTCGGGAAGCACAGGTGGGGGCACAGTCCGAAGGATCACCCATTCGCAAGGATAGCGATGACCATCGCCCAAATTAAAAGGTCATCATGGACACTATAAACCGCTTCAACCATGCTTACTCTCAGGCTCCCTGGCGTATTCAGCGCCAGTGGATTAGTGTATTCCTTTTAATTGTGCTGGGATTCGCCATGATCGCAACCCTGTACTTGATGGTGACTTCACAGGCCGCGATCGTTGGCCGCGAGATCCAGGATCTGCGCCTTGAAATTATCAACACCGGGCACACCAACGCTGACTTGCAAACCGAACTTGCCCGCCTCACTTCCAAAAATGAGATGGAAAGACAAGCGTTTGCGCTCGGGTTTCGGCCAGTGGAGCCGGAAGAAGTGGAATATCTATATGTGCCCGGGTATGTTGCACCGAAGGGCGCCGTGCTGGCCGCTGCACCTGAGTTGCAACCCAGCACTCCCAACATCCCGCCGGAATATACCCAGTCCCTTTTGGATTGGCTCGGCGAGCGTCTTCAGACGCCGGGTAGAGGTCTAAGATGAGACAGCAATATGCATGGCGATCTATGTTGTTGAACGGCTTTTTGGCGTTTGTAGCCGCCCTGGTTGTATTGCAAATGGTACGCATTCAAGCCAGCGCCGAAGCGGAACAATTCAGAAAACAGGCCAATGCCTTCGCAGGCGAATACAAGACTTTCTACCCGGAACGCGGGGAAATCTACGACCGCAACGGTCATTTGCTGGCTGGCAACCGGACTGTATATGAGGTGGGTGTAGATTTGAACACCGTTCGCGATCCGCATAGTATCGCGATGGCCCTCAGTGTCAATCTCGGAAAAAACTATGACGAAATTTACAGTGACATCCTCAACCCACCTGCCGGTTTTTCCTACTTGGTTCTGGATAACCATGCTTCTCCTGAAGCAGTCGCTTATTTGAAAGAGCTCAAGAAAGAATTGAATGAATCGGATAATCCCACTCCCAGCCTGATAGGCCTGGAGTTCAGCCCGCGCCTGGCGCGCAGCTACCCTGAAGATGCGCTGGCCTCCAACGTGCTCGGATTCGTTAATCTGGAAGGGCGCGGTTACTTCGGCATCGAAGAAAAGTACAACGATTTACTGGCAGGTAATCCGGTGCAGGTTTGGGTACCGAGCGATCCCAACCGCGCCATTGAAATCCCGCGCATTCCCAACGGCACCAGCCTGATCCTGACCCTCAACCGCGACTTGCAAGATGCTGTCGAGGAAATCCTGGACCAGTCATTGTACGAATACGGCGCACAGCATGGAGCCATCATCGTCATGAATCCACAAAACGGTGAAATCATGGCTATGGCTTCTACGCCTCGTATGAACTTGAACAACTTTCAAAATTATGGCGTTATCTACAACAACGCCAGCGAATTCAACCGTGCAACCAGCATGCCCTATGAGCCGGGCTCGGTCATGAAGATCTTCACCATGTCCGCTGCGCTGGATACTGGCCTGGTCACACCCGATACCACCTTTCTGGACACTGGTGAAATTCAAATTGGCGGTGTCACGATCAAAAACTGGGACGAGAAGGCCTGGGGGCTACAAAACATGGTCGGCTGTTTACAGCACTCACTCAACGTTTGCATGACCTGGTTGGCAACGCAACTTGGTCCGCAAAACTTTTATGGATATATGAACCGCTTCGGCTTTGGCAGCCTGACAGGTCTGGATATGGCCGGTGAAGCAGCTGGCAGGCTCAAGGTTCCGGGAGATGCGGACTGGTATCCCGTTGACCTGGGCACAAACTCATTTGGTCAGGGTGTGTCCGCCACGCCACTACAAATCGTGACGGGGGCTTCGGCCATTGCAAATCAAGGACGCATGGTTACACCGCACGTTCTGTATGCGATGTTACGAGATGGTCACCAGTTTAACGTCCCATCGCAATATGCTGGCTCACCGATCAAAGCCGAAACCGCAGCCACGCTGACAGGCATGCTGGCCGTCTCTCTTGAGAATGAAGCGTCTGCGGCGCTAGTCCCTGGCTATCGCGTAGCTGGCAAGACTGGCACGGCTCAAATCCCTACGCCTTATGGCTTTTATGATTTCAGCCAAACCAACGCATCCTTCATCGGCTGGGGCCCGGTGGACGATCCGCAATTTATGATCTACGTCTGGATCGAGCGTCCTACCACAACCATCTGGGGTTCGGAGACAGCCGCTCCCGTTTTCTCAGAAGTAGCCCAGAAAACCGTAATTTTGCTCAATATTCCGCCCGATTCCGTACGCTTACAAACGGCCACACGCTAGAGACCGAGATGCTGACACTGGCTGACGCGCTTGAAGCTCTGACCGACCTCCGCCCGAAGGGTAACACCCCGGTTATCACCGAGGCGGCCATCGACTCGCGCCAGGTCATCCCCGGTTCGCTGTTCGTTGCGATTCCGGGCGAGCGTGTGGACGGTCACGGCTTCCTGGTTGAAGCCTTCAAGCGCGGGGCATCCTTTGCCCTCATCCAGCAAGACGCAGACGCCTCTTTCCGGACCCTCGACCTGCGCGCCGGTCTACAAGCCGATTCCATCCCCGATCTAACTCTCCCCCTCTGCCTGCGCGTGGACAATACGGTCACCGCCCTGCAACAGATTGCCCGTTTCTGGCGACGCCAGTTGGATATTCGTGTGATTGGTATCACAGGCAGCGTAGGCAAGTCCACTACCAAAGAAATGATCGCTGAAGTACTCAGCCAGCGCTACCGCACACTTAAAAACCCTGGTAATTTGAATAACGAGATCGGACTGCCACTCTCTATCCTGAAACTGAGTTCCGGTTATCAACGTGCCGTCCTTGAAATGGGCTTCTACGTTCCCGGTGAAATCGCCTTTCTATGCGACATCGCCCTGCCACAGGTCGGTGTGGTGACCAACATCGGCACCGTTCACGCCGAGCGTGCTGGCTCACAGGAGGCCATCGCGCAGGGCAAATCCGAGCTTGTCCAGGCCCTGCCCGAGGACGGCGTCGCCATCCTGAATTTTGACGATCCCTGGGTACGCAAAATGGAAGAGAAAACTCGCGCACAGGTCTTCTTCTATGGATTATCTTCCGAATCCGACCTGTGGGCAGACAACGTCGAAGGACAGGGATTGGAAGGCATCCGCTTTCGCCTGCACTACAAACGCGAGACCCTGCATGTGCGCGTTCCCCTGATCGGACGACATTCTGTCCACACAGCGCTGCGAGCTGCCGCTGTTGGGCTGGTAGAGGGCTTGACCTGGCAGGAAATTTTCGACGGCCTCAATCAGGGACATACCCAGTTGCGTTTGGTGGCTGTCCGCAGCAAAACCGGCGCGTTGATCCTTGATGACACCTATAACGCTTCCCCTGAATCCATGCTGGCAGCTTTGAATCTGCTCGATGAACTGGATGGTCGCAAGATCGCTGTGCTGGGTGATATGCTCGAACTCGGTCAATACGAGCGCCAGGGACACGAAATGGTCGGCCTGCGTGCCGCGCAAGTAGCGGACACTCTGCTCACGCTAGGGACGCGAGCGCACGTCATTGCCAAAGCTGCTCGCAGGTCAGGAATGAGGAAATCATCCGTTCTGGAATTCGATGAACTGGAACCCATCGTCAATTGGCTCAACGAGAACTTAGCAAAAAACGACTCGGTGTTGATCAAGGGCTCACACGGGTTGCGCATGGATCGTATCGTCAACGTTCTGGAGGTGAGATCGTGAGAGACACAACCCTGGCGATCAGTCTTGCCGGGCTGGCCTTCATGATGACCGTCATCTGGGGCGGACCGCTCCTGCGCATCCTGCGTTATTTCAAGATTGGCAAACTCATCCGTTTGGATGAGCCGGGCCATCACAACGTCAAGATGGGCACCCCCACGATGGGTGGCGTGATGTTCATTCTGCCTGTGGTGTTGTTGACCGTCCTGCTCAACGCAGTTGCCCTGCTGGGGTTGGACGTGGTCGGCCGTTCAGTGCTCGTACCATTGATCGTTATGGTTGGTTATGGCCTGCTGGGCGCCATTGATGATTGGCAGGGCATCCGCGGCAAACGCCGCGGCGAAGGCATGACCGCTCGAGTCAAGTTCATTGCCCAGGTGGTGCTCGCTTTAGGCACGGCCTGGGTGCTTAAATACTTGCTGGATGTCCCTGAAATCTTCATCCCAGGCGTCAACATTCCCGGCGGTTGGGATATGAACGATTACCTGTACATCGCCATCGCCGCCTTCATCATTGTCAGCGAATCGAACGCGGTTAATTTCACGGATGGCCTGGATGGTCTGGCCGGCCTGGTCGCCGCCACCGCTTTTGTCGCTTATGGCGGTATCGCTCTCATCCAGGAACAAATTTATCTGGCACGCTTCTGTTTCACACTGGTTGGCGCCATTTTCGGTTTTTTGTGGTTCAACGTGCATCCCGCCGAGCTTTTCATGGGTGACACCGGATCGCTCTCTCTCGGCGCCACGCTCGCTGTCGTTGCCTTGATGACCGGTCAATGGCCGTTACTGCTCATCATCGGCATCATTCCCTTCAGCGAAGCCCTGAGCGTCATCTTGCAAGTCGGTTTCTTCAAGCTGACCAAAGGTAAACGTCTCTTCAAGATGTCTCCCATCCATTTGCACTTTGAATTGCTCGGCTGGAGCGAGACGCAGGTAGTACAACGCTTCTGGTTGATCGGATTGTTGGCCGCCATGTTTGGCATTGGATTGACCCTGGTGTAATCATGACAGACTGGACCGGGAAACGCGTACTCATCTTAGGGGCTGCCCGCCAGGGGCAGGCGCTGGCGCGCTGGTTGGCGCGTCACAATGCGCGCGTGACCCTGTCCGACAAACGCAACGAAGCGGACCTCGAGCCTGCTCGCCAAGCCCTGGTTGGTCTGCCCATCGAATGGGTTCCAGGCGGCCACCCACTGGAGCTGCTCGATGACACAGATGTATTATGCCTCTCCGGCGGCATCCCACTGACGCTACCGATTGTTGTTGAGGCGCAAAAGCGCGGCATCCCGCTCTCGAACGACACGCAAATCTTCATGGAAGTCGCGCCCTGCAAGACGGTTGGAATCACCGGTTCGGCCGGTAAGACAACCACGACCGCGTTGCTCGGCAAGATGGCTGAAGCATCCTTCATAGAGAAGCCAGGACGTGCCTGGGTTGGCGGCAACATCGGCGATCCGTTACTCAACTACGTAGATGAGATGCAGCCTGACGATCTGGCAATTCTGGAAATCTCCAGCTTCCAACTTGACCAGATGAGCATCTCACCCAATGTTGCAGCCATCCTGAACATCACCCCTAATCACCTGGACCGCCACGGCACAATGGCAGCCTACACCGCCGCGAAGGCGCGCATCCTGGAATTTCAAAGCAGTGATGATGCAGCTATTCTGGGTCGCGACGACCCCGGCGCATGGAATTTGCGTGAGCGCGTAAAAGGAAGATTGTTTTCATTCGGCTTGAGCAACCTGCCCATGGACCAGTCTGGCACATACGTCAGCGATGGGTTCTACAACCTGCGCGACGGCAACGCCTACATCCTGCTGCCCATCCAAAACGCCATCCACTTGCGCGGCGACCATAATCGCTTGAACATCCTGGCTGCCATCACCATCGGCCATGCTGCCGGGTTGAGCCTGGATGCCATGTTGGAAGCCATCGAAAATTTTCATAGTATACCGCATCGGCTGGAATTAGTCCGTGAGCTGCACGGCGTCAAATGGTACAACGACTCGATCGCCACCGCGCCGGAGCGGACCATGGCTGCCATCCGCTCATTCGACGAACCTATCGTACTGCTACTGGGCGGCAAGGACAAGGACCTGCCCTGGGGTGACCTTGCCGGTTTGGTACATGAGCGTGTCGACCATGTGGTGGTTTTCGGCCAGGCGGCGGAAAAAATTCTAGGTGCTCTGGGCAGTTTGGAGCCCGGGCAGAAGCGACCGTACAGCATCCAGCACTGTGATGGTCTGCAGGAGGCAGTCCATCAGGCGGCAGAGGTGGTCGAGACCGGTGATGTCGTCCTGCTTTCGCCGGGTGGAACCAGTTTTGACCAATTTAGCGATTTTGCCGAACGAGGAGAATGGTTCAGAAAATGGGTACAGGAACTTTAGTAAAAGACCGCAGTAATAAGTTGTCGCGCCACCGGGAAAAAGTTGCTGCGCCCGCGCGCAGTTTTGACATGCCCTTGCTGCTGATCATAGTAGCCTTGCTGGTATTGGGGTTGGTCATGCTCTATTCAGCTTCCTGGGATTTCTCGCTGGGCGCTTATGGAAACCCGATGCAGATGTTCAACCGTCAGGTCTTGTGGATGATCCTGGGCCTGTTCGGCGCCTTCATCCTCTCGCGCCTTGACTATCACCACTGGCGCAAGTTGGCGATCCTGGCCATGGCATTGACCATCCTCCTGCTCATCAGTGTTTTACTGCTCAGCGAAATCCGTTTCAACGCGAAACGCGCTTTCATCGACGGATCGGTGCAACCCTCCGAGCTGGCAAAATTAATCTCGATCATTTACCTGGCAGTATGGCTGTTCTCCAAACGCGAGCATTTGAAAGATATTCAGCTCGGTTTGATCCCGTTGGGCATGATCCTGGGCATCGTCGGTGGCCTGATCTACCTGCAGCCCGACTTGAGCGCCGCAGGGACGGTGCTGCTCCTGGGCGGGCTGTTGTTCTTCCTGGCAGGTGGCGATTTGAAGCAGCTCATCCTGTTGATGGTCGTGGCAGTCATAGGCGGCTGGATGGTTGTGCAGGTCAGCCCGACAGGCGCCGAACGTGTGAGCGATTTCTTTAATGGTATCAAGGACCCGACCCAAGCTTCTTATCATGTGCGTCGCTCGTTTGAGGCGATTGTCAATGGCGGAATTTTCGGCACAGGTATTGGACGCGGCGAGACCAAGCTGCTCGGCCTGCCCGTCCCGCCCACCGACAGCATTTTCGCCGTCGTTGCAGAGGAACTTGGCCTGGTCGGTTCGGTGACACTGATTGGTCTGTATGCTGCGCTGGTATGGCGTGGCATGGTCATCGCCCGCCGCGCACCCGATATGCTTGGCACCTTGTTGGCTTCGGGCATGGCATTGTGGATTGGACTTGAAGCGTTGATCAATATGTCCGTGATGGTCGGCCTGATGCCTTTCGCGGGCAACGCATTGCCATTCATCAGCGCAGGTGGTTCCAATCTGGTCGTCTCCCTGGCATCCATTGGTATTTTATTGAACATCTCGAGACAGTCTGGCGTTACAACTGAAGAAGGAAATGAATGGAGGTCGTTCGGTGCGGTTGTTGATTTGCGCTGGCGGAACCGGCGGCGGCGTGTATCCCGCTCTCGCCGTTCATAGTGCGCTAACATCCCAGAATGCGAACGTGGAAACGCTCTGGGTTGGCGCTGAAGACGGTATGGAGGCAGACTTGGTGAAACGCGCAGGCTTGCCCTATCGCTCGATTCCAGCCGCTGGCGTACATGGCGTTGGTCTACGGTCATTGCCACGCAACCTGTTGCAACTGGCGCGTGGTGTGCTGGCATCCCAGCGCATTCTGCGCAATTTTCGCCCGGATGTGCTCTTCTTCACCGGCGGCTACGTGGCAGTTCCAATGGCGTTCGCCGGACAGCGCTTCCCGACCCTGCTGTATGTACCGGATATAGAACCCGGGCTGGCGCTCAAAGCCCTGGCAACCT
>CAZLOC010000111.1:0-10128 GCA_964560935.1 uncultured Anaerolineaceae bacterium
GGATGAGTTATTATACAATCATATTGGATTTTATAGGCAAACGTCTTGAAAGTCCAATTCGCATCTATCCACCCTCGAGCCTGCTACCGTTTCCAGGCGGGAACATTCAGGTTCTGTAGAATCAAAACCAGTATGAATGAAACCACGAAGCCTCTAAGTCACAAAGCCACGAATTTCCTTTGTGCTTTGGAGTCTTTGTGACTTGTTGGTTTTCATCAGGCTCAATTGCCTGCAAGAAGCTACAACTTTCGAATGCTCCCTTACAAGCCAGCCTTGCCCCAAAGTTGCAATTCCATGTAAAATCTACCTATTCATGCTTACCCAAGAGAGAGAATGAACGCAATCGAAGTCAAAAACCTGCAACGTGTCTACCGTGCCCACATTGGCGTCATCAAGCGCTCGATCAAAGAAGTCATGGCAGTGGAAGATATTTCCTTCGATATCAAGGCCGGGGAACTCTTCGGCCTGCTCGGTCCCAACGGCGCCGGGAAAACCACCACCGTCAAGATGCTGGCTACCCTGCTGATCCCCACCAAAGGGACGATTACGATCATGGGCTTTGACGTGGTCAAGGATGCGCAGGAAGTCCGTAAGCGCATCGGCTTCATCTTCGGCGGCGAGCGCGGGCTGTACTGGCGTCTCTCCGGCATAGACAACCTGCGCTACTTCGCCAGCCTGTATGGCGTGGAGCCAGACGTATCCAAGAAACGCATCCCCTTCTTGCTGGAAATGGTCGGCTTGAAAGACCGCGGCAACGAGCGCGTAGAAGGTTACTCGCGCGGCATGAAGCAGCGCCTGCACGTGGCCCGCACCCTGCTGCACGACCCTGAAATCCTTTTCCTGGATGAGCCCACCATCGGTCTCGACCCGGTCGGGGCGCGTGAGTTCCGCCAGGTGATCCGCGACCTGCAATCCGAGAACAAGACCATCCTGCTGACCACCCACTACATGTTCGAAGCCGACTCGCTCTGCCAGCGTGTAGCGGTGATCGACAAGGGTATCATCGTTGCAATGGATTCGCCTTCCGAGTTGAAGAAACACGTCGCGGACCTGTCGGTGATCGAGATCGAAACCTTTGGGACATCCCAGGAGGTCGTCGAGCAGTTGCGCGCCCTGCCCTTTGTGGACGCCCTCTCCGTCCAGGAACAGGACCAGCGCCAGATGTTGCTGATACAGACCGCTCGCGGGGCTGAAGCGGTTCCAGACCTTATCTCTTCGCTGAACGGTCAGCGCGTCGGGCGTGTCATCGTCCGTGAACCGACGCTGGAAGACGCTTACGTCCGGCTGGTGGGAGGTCGGGTATGAGATACAAGAATCTTTTCGTCTACTGGCGCACCGTGCTGACGGTCGCTGAAATTACCTTTCGACACCAGATGAACGACAGCTTCATCATCTTCGCCATCCTGATCCAACCCATCATCATCGCCACCCTGGCGATGTTCATGCTCAGGGACACAGCGGCCAACGCAGCCATGTTTGTGGTGGTGGGCAGCGGCCTGACCGGGCTATGGAGCGGCCTGCTGTTCATCTCCGGCAACAGCATCAATGCCGAGCGCTGGCAGGGGACGCTGGAGTCGCTGGTGGGTGCGCCGACACCTTTCGACGTGATCGTCTTCGGTAAGAACCTTGCCAATGTAGTGCAATCCCTGCTCTCGATGATCGTGGCTTATTTGTTGGCAGCGCTGTTTTTCAACTACACTCTGCACATAGACCAGCCGCTGTTGTTTTTTATATCGATCTTGTTCAGTGTGTTTGCCTTCATCAGCTTTGGACTGACTATTGCCCCCCTCTTTGTGATGTATCGCGAAGTACAGCAGTGGCAAAATGCGTTGGAATATCCGATGTATATCCTGGCCGGATTCCTTTTCCCGATCCTGTTACTGCCAGGTTGGACAACGCCGCTTTCCTATATCCTTCCGCCGTACTGGGCAGCAGTTGCCTTGCACGGAACCTCCACCGCGAACGCGCCACTCCAACAAACGCTGTTCGCCTGGGGGATGATGCTGGTCTTCAGTATCATCGATCTGGTCATCGCCAAACGCCTGTTCAAGATCATGCTCTACAAGGCGCGCGTGGATGCCACGCTGGATGTGCAATAAGAATCGGTGGTCGAGTAGGCGGCGGGTCTCGATACTCCGCTTCGCTGTACTCGACCAGCGCCGCCGTATCGAGACCACCAATTTGATAACATTTTTTATTCAACATGAAAACTCTCACCTCTAACCTCCGCCTCTTCTGGCAGGGAACGATCCTTTCGTATACCGCCCTGTTTGCCTGGCTGCGACCTGTGACTTACATGGCTTCCAAGATCGTCATGCCCCTGACGCAGATGCTGTTCTTCACCTTCCTGGGGAGTTTTGCAACCGGCAGGGACAGCGCACATTTCTACGTGATTGGCAACGCCATACAGATCACAGCCGTCAGTGGCATCTTCGGCGTGACCATGAGCATCGGCGGCGAGCGCTGGTCGGGGACGCTGGTCTATCTGTTCGGCACGCCCGCCAACCGCATGGCAATGTTCTTCGGGCGCGCGTTCATGCACATCATCGACGGCGCCATCGGCGTGGTCATCGCTCTCACCTGGGGAGTTGTTTTGCTTGGGCTGGACCTTTCGCAGACCAACCTGCCCGCCCTCGGATTGACTATCCTGGTCACTACCCTGAGCACCTGCGGCCTGGGATTGTTGATGGGCTGTCTGAGCCTGCTGACGGCCAACGTGATGTTCGTCAATAACACGGTCTATTTTTCGCTGCTGATCTTCTCCGGCGCGAACATAGACCTCAACATCCTGCCGGCCTGGATGCAAACCATCTCTAACGTATTGCCGCTTACGCGCGGCATCGCCTCCGCGCGAGCGTTGATCGCAGGCGCGGGGTTGCAGGATGTCCTGCCGCTGCTGGCGCAGGAAATTGGCATCGGCCTGGTCTACGGGCTGTCAGGCTACTTCCTGTTCAAATGGGTGGAGATCTCCGCCAAACGGCGCGGGACGCTGGAAACGATATGAGTTCAACAATTCTCTGAAAAATAGCTCTGTGCGACAACTTGCCAGAGCTATTTTGATACAATATTCCCATGTCCCGACACATCCCATCGCTTCGAAACTTGACCTTGAGCCTGCCCGTGCCCATTTGGGTACTGACCGTTATCCTGACAGCCTGCGCTGCCCCAACGGAAATCCCGCCAACGGCCGCATCCATAGAGAGACTCCCTACGGCAACGGCATCCCCGGCCCCCACAGAGACTCCCCTCCCGTCTCCGACCGTAGTGCGCACCCCGCCAGCCCTACCTGACGTCTATATTTCAGAACACCTGAACCCCGTCGACGCACCTCATACGTACGTCGAAGATACCTGCGAATACCTGAAAAACAGATGGGACCCAAACAACGCCGCGCCGGGCACCGTCGTGATGATCGTCAAGCTGCATGGGATCATTCGAAATGAAGCGATCAGCCCAGTGGATGTCACTGTCAGAGAGTTCGAACGAATGATAGAGAATATTCGAGAGCAAGGGTTTGAAGCCATTAACTCCGAACAATTAGCAAACTTCCTTGAAAGCAACCAAAAAATCCCCCCACGCTCAGTGGTTCTCTTACAAGACGGGCGTCATACCGCCGAAAATTTCAATCACCGTTTCCGCCCCTACTGGGAGGCTTGGGGCTGGCCCGTTGTAAACGCTTGGATCATCCAGACCAATACGCCTGCATCTTTAATCCAGGGCAATTTGGCTTTGGAGCAGGAAGGCTTCGTAGATCACCAACTCTATAGCCCGCTACAGCGTTTCAGCGATAATGCTTCGGAAGAATACCTCGGCGGCGAATTGAAGAAATACACCGACATCTTCGAAGACAGGTATGACAAAGCCCCCACCGCGATCATCTGGCCGGATAAACCTGGCCTCAATTTCCCGAAAGCGGCCCGGCAGGCAGGCTTCCGGCTGGGATTCACCCCAAACGCGCGTGGACCGGTCATGTACAACTGGATCCCACTGGCAGACCATCAAGATCCTTCACGACCCGCTTACTACCCCGAAGGCCCTTTCAACGAACCGCTCATGACCCTGCCGCGCTACTGGCCCTTGCAGGTGCTCGATGCACTGGATCAAGTGCGCCTGACGGGGAAACAGGCAGCAGCTTATGCTGAACAAAATAAAGAGATTGAATTGGAGTATTACGAGATCGTTTGCGCGCCAGAATATGGTGAGATACCATCTTCACCATAAATCAGTAGAATGTCGTTGCGAGGAGCCGCATAGCGGCGACGCGGCAATCTCATATTTACAGGTTAGAGGAGATTGCCACGCTCCCCTTCGGCAAGCTCAGGGGCGCTCGCAATGACATTAGAGCGTTGAAAAAATCCCCTGCCACAACTGGTAGGACCCAAACCCGGCCAGGGCAAGAACCGAAAATCCCAGCATGGCCTTACGGGCCTGGTTCCCGAAACGGGCCGCCTGCCCCAAAAGTAACACGACAACAACATTCAATCCAATCAATGCAACATAAAATCCTAAAGCGATGGAAACGGCATTCGACGGGTTTTCCCGCCATGCCGTGACGATCAACGGTCCGACCACCAGGCTCCAGAAGAGATAAGGGCCGGGGCTGAGGATATTCATCAGCGCAGCGCGCAGCAGGCTGCGGGGTCCGGTTTGAGGCGGGGTTTCCGCATCCGGCGAGAAAGCTTTCCAGGCCTTATATGCGCCCCAGGCCAGGTAAAGCACAAAAATTCCTCCAACGATTTGCAGTACACGCTGGAACCAGTCCGGGACCTGGCTGAGGACCAGCAGCACCAGCGCCACGATCGGTCCGTCACTGACCAAGGGCGCAAAAGCCGCGATCCAGGCGCGACGCCAACCCTGGCTGAGGGTTTGACTGATTAAATAAGTCTGGAAAGGGCCCGGTTGCGCCCCGGCGGCGAAACCAAGGGTCAGGCCTTGCAGGAGAAAAGTCAGCATCCCGCGATTATAGCCTAACAGGATGGGAGCACTCGGATTCTGTAGGGTCAAAACCAGTATGAATGAAACCACAAAGTCGCTAAGTCACAAAGTCACGAATTCTCCTTTGTGTTTTGGAGTCTTTGTGACTTGGTGGTTTTCATCAGACTCGATTGCTTGCAAGAAGCTACAACTTTTGAATGCTCCCTAACAGGATGGTGATGAATGTGCGATTTCGTTGTAAAATACCCCCAAGACAAACCCAAAGGAACATTCGATGACCAAACACCTTGTTGTGGTAGCCGGGAATATCGGCGCTGGCAAGACTTCACTGACGGAACGCATCGGCTCGCGCCTGGGCTGGTGGACCGGTTACGAGTCGGTGGTGGACAACCCCTACCTCTCCGATTTTTACGCCGACATGCGCGCCTGGGCCTTCCATTTGCAAATCTTCTTCCTTGGGCATCGGGCAGACCAGTATCTGGAAGCCGCTCACGATCCTCGCTCGGCCATCCTCGATCGCAGCATTTACGAGGACTTCTACATTTTCGCGCGCGCTTTACACCATATGGGTAACGTTGCCGAACGCGACTACATGGCCTATCGCCGGCTCTTCGAACTGGTCATCGACAGCCTGCCGCGCCCCGGATTGTTGATCTATCTCAAAGCGCCGGTAGAAGTGTTGATGGAACGCATCCGCCGCCGTGCGCGCAACATGGAAACCGGCATCTCGATCGAATATCTCTCACTGCTCGATTCGTTCTACGACGAGTGGCTGGAGGCTTTTGACTGGTGTCCCGTGCTCACCATCCGCACCGACAACCTGGATTACGTCCACCAGCCGAGACACCTGGAGACGGTCGTAGAGCGCATTCAGGATAAGCTGGCTGGGAAAGAAGTCATGGATTTGCGCGAAACCTAAATTGGTACCTGCAAACGAGGTTTGGAGAATAAATATGTACGTTAGAAGTGTGACGATTACCATCAAATCTACCGGAAACCCGGGACAATGAACTCAAACTTACTTTCGAAAATCCCGCTCTTCAGTGTCCTGCCGGTGGATGAACTCGACCATCTGCAAAGCATGTTGCAGGTCAAAACCCTGCAGCCGGGCGAGATCCTTTTTCGCGAAGGCGAGCCAGGCGAGCATTTTTACATCTTAACGGATGGCGAGCTCGAAATTCTGTTGGGAGCAGGGACCCAAGAAGAACTCTTGCTTAATACACTCCGCCCCGGAGAATACCTGGGCGAGATGAGCCTCATCATTCCCGGCGGCGAACGTACCGCTACCGCCCGCGCCAGCAAGAAAGCGGTGCTGCTGGCCATGAGCCGTGATGAGTTCAATGCGTTACTTAAACTCTATCCTGTGCTGTCCCATTCCATGGTGCGCGTGCTCAGTAAACGACTGGACTCCACCAATTACGCCACGTTCCGGGATCTGACCGAGAAAAACCGTCAACTGCAAAGAGCATATGATGAACTGAAAGCCGCCCAGGAACAACTGATCGAAAAAGAACGCCTCGAACGGGAACTCAAAGTTGCTGCCGATATTCAACTCAGCATTCTTCCCGACGTGTTACCCGCACCCCCACGCTTCGATTTTGGCGCATGCATCAACCCGGCCCGCCAGGTGGGCGGTGACTTCTATGACGTGTTCCGCGTTGGAGAGAACAAAGTTGCCGTGCTGATCGGTGATGTAGCCGACAAGGGCGTTCCCTCGGCTATCTTTATGGCACGCGCGCACGCCCTGATCGCTGCCGAAGCAGAAACGTACGAAAACCCCAGCGACGTCATGCGCAAGGTCAACGCGCACATCACGCGCCTGGAGAAATCAACACAATTTGTAACCGTCCTTTATGGCATTCTAAACGTTGACAATGGGGAATTTCTATATGCGCGCGCTGGCCATGAACCACCCTTGATGTTGTCACCAACCGGGAGCGTGGAACGACTGGCACATAAGACTGGCATGGCCATCGGTTTGTGGGAAGACATTACCCTCGACGAGCAAACCATCACCCTGCCACCCGGCTCCACCTTAGTGCTCTACACCGATGGCATGACCGATTGCCGCGATCCCAACGGGGAACCTTTCGGATTGGAACGCATCCAACTCACTCTGAACCGATGCCCTGGGTCATCCGCGCAAGAAATCTGCGACCACCTGCTGCGAACCTTGAAAGATTACCAACAAGGCTCTCCGCAAGATGACGATGTGACCCTGGTCGCCATCCACGCGAAATTGTGACCGTACCTTCGATAATAACAGCCCGGCGTATCTTCTCAAAAAGAAGGGGGGATGTGGGGTGTTGGGGGATGGCTACGCCATCCCCCAACACCCCACGCCCCGATTTATTGAGAAGATACAGCCCGGCCACGTAAAAGGTCGGGCTATTATTATCGTATCAGCAAACGTAAAGTCCAGACCGCAGCAGTGCGGGATTTTGTCAAACAGCGGTGCAAAAACTGCACATCCGCTCAGCACAGAATAAGCTTTTGAAAAAGGCTCAATCAGGTCATTGTCTCCTTCGAGAGATGGGCGTTATCCCAGGTGTATTGCATCTGGCGAGCGGCTTTTAGAGCCAGGTCTTTTCCAGCCAGGCGCGCCACCAAGTGTAAGGCCATTTCGATGCCCGCTGAAATGCCCGCTGAGGTGACAATATGACCATTATCCACCCAGGGAAGGTCTTCCTTGACATCAAGTGAGGGAAACATGAGGCGTAAGTCAGGAATATCTTCCCAGTGAGTCGTACAGGTTTGCCCATCGAGCAAGTTGGCCTTAGCCAGCAAGAAAGCGCCAGTACAGACCGAAGCAGTCAGTTGTGTGGTTGGAGCGAGTTCTGCAAGCCAGGCAATAACCTGGGGCTTCTCCAGCTCGTGAATGTGCACACCGCCAGGGACAACCAACACATCCACCCTGGGGTGATTTTTAATGGTGTAATGGGGCTGTACTTTGAGATCTGCGCGAGCAGTCACCAGACCATCCCTTTCCGCAATGAGGAAAACTTCGAACAACTTTTGGGATCCCAGGTCCTGGCGCATCCTCACACGGGCTGCGGTGGTAAAAACTTCATAAGGGCCAGTAAAATCCAACACCTCGACATCGTCATAAATGTAAATGCCAATATTCATATCATCCTTTTTCAGCTTTATATGAATAGAACTTACGCAGTTCGCTAAAAGATACCGAAAATAAGGAGGAGGCGTACGCCCTCCCTCCTTATTTTCGGGCCTCTCCCATTCAAGTGCATAACTGCTAACGAAATTGACCAATAAAGATTACAATTGACGATTATACGAGGAAATCAATGACCAAACAAACCATTCTAGCTGTTCTGGCCCACCCCGATGATGAATCCTTCGGCATGGGAGGCACGCTGGCCTATTATGCCCTCAAAGGAAACGATGTTTACCTTGTCTGCGCAACACGCGGCGAGGCCGGCATGATGGACCCCGAACACCTGGGGAACTTCAAAACCATCGCAGATAAACGCGAAGCAGAGCTGCGCTGCGCTGCCCAAACCCTCGGCTTGAAGGAAGTTTTCTTTCTTGACTACCGCGATTCCGGCATGCCCGGCTCAGAGGATAACAAGCACCCCAACGCCCAGATCAATCATTCCATTGAAGAAGTAGCAGGGAAGGTAGTCAGGTACATCCGTGAACTCGAACCTGATGTTGTGCTGACATTCGACCCGATCGGCGGCTACCGCCACCCAGACCATATCCATATCCAGCAGGCGACCACGCTAGCCTTCGAAAAAGCAGCGGACACCTCTTTCTACCCCGAGGCCGGTTCGCCGTATAAGCCGCTGGCGCTCTACTATCACGTGTTCCCACGCTGGTTCCTGCGCGTGATGACCCGCATCATGCCCATCCTTGGCATGAACCCGCGTAAATGGGGCCGCAACAAAGACATCGACCTGAAAGCCCTGGCAGATGTCCATTTTCCTACTCATACAAAGATCAACATTCGCTCCGTGGCAGAGATCAAACGGGAGGCTGGCGCCTGCCACGCTTCGCAGGGTGGCATCCAGATGCGCCGTGGCGTGATGGGTTTCATCACAAAGGTGTTTGGCGAACAGGAAGACTTCATGCGCGCCTATCCGCCAGTCAATGGAAAGACAAAGGTCGTCAAAGACCTGTTCGAAGGCATCGTCTAAACAGTTCTCAAGAGGGGCTTGATTTAATAGAAACTTTGTTCTATAATAACGACATAACCTGTCCAATTTTTATAGAGGAGACTGTCATGACCAAACGAAATATTGTCCACATCGAGATCCCTGCCCGCAACGGGAAAGAGGCTGGTGAGTTCTACGAGAAACTTTTCGGCTGGCATATTGTGCATGATGAACAAATGAACTACACCATGTGGGACCCGCACGAAGGTCCCGGCGGCGGCTTCAGCCAGGTAGATGGAAATGTCAAAGCCGGTGACGTGTTGATTTACGTCAACAGCGAGGATATCGAGGCCGATCTGAAAAAAGCTACATCTCTGGGCGCTACCGTCTTACGCGAAAAAGAAGAGATTCCCACTATTGGCTGGTTTGGCATGTTCAAAGATCCAACCGGCAACACCATTGCCCTATACACCAGTATGAACCCTGAATACAATCAATAAACTTATCTTTTATGGCCAATGCTCCACCGGGGTCTGAGACCCCGGTGGAGCATTTTTGTTAATCTTTTCTTGACAAGGCATTGATAGTAACCGGCCCCTACAGGTTTGCGACATCTTTAGGAACCTATTTACCTGGAATCTTAAATTCGAATGGAGGTCTTTGGTTCAAGCGCACCAGATGTGCATTGGTGTCGCCTAGATATATAAAAGTCACCGAACCTGTATCACACCCCAGGCGCTGGAAGTGGTCGAGCGGCATGCCCAGGTAGTGTGCCACGGCCAGCTTGATCGGGTCGGCGTGAAAGACAACAGCCACAATGTCCTTCGGTTTATGGTGAGCAGCTATTTCGTCCAGGCAGGAAGCGATGCGCGTCTGCGTCTGGAGAAAAGATTCCCCCTCCGGAAAGGTGAAACGCGAGGGAGCCTGCTGGACGATCTTCCATTTCTTCAACCTGCTCAGGGCTTTCAAAGAACGACCCTGCCATGCCCCGATGTCATTGTCCATCAAATCCGGGCGTAGCTGAATTTCGAGTTTACGACCCTCTGCGATCGGTTCAGCGGTTTCCACGGCGCGCTCC
>CAZLOC010000112.1:0-10119 GCA_964560935.1 uncultured Anaerolineaceae bacterium
GATAGAAGGGCACACCCCACTGTTTTCCATCCCAGAAGGTTTCAGCACGCTGACCAGCGGGTATGTTTGCCAGTTCTTCCGCGCTCCAATAATCACTAACGGGAGCCAAATTGCCCAACCAGGCATCCTCTAGGGTGAAAACACCACCCCAGAAGAATTGAATATCAGGCCCCTCTTTGGCTTCCGCAGCTGCGCGGAATGCGGGATAGAGCGAGTCAGATTCCTGGAGCACTGCATTGACGGTGATATGCGGATTTTCCTGCATGTATATCGCTACAGCAGCTTCCATAAAATCCTTCATGCCTGGTGCTTCCTGTTCACCCCAATACCAGACAGTCAGGGTGAAAGGTTCAAGAGTCGTTTCTGACACGGCAGGAGCCTCGGTTGCTGCAGGCGCTTCTATCTTCTCGGCTGAAGGTTGTGCTGGCCCTCCGCAAGCACCTAATAACATGGAAGCCGTTACGAGCAGGCTCATTACAAATAGAAATTTTTTGTTCATTATCTTCTCCTTGTTTCAATCCGAATTTGATTTAAGTAAAAACCATATCAGTATTTTTCCGTGCGCACCTCCTTCAAATCCAATTTGATAACAGCCATTAGGTTATTCGGCTTGTCCGGATTCAATCTCTTTGCCAGCGATCGATAGTACGCCATCAATTGCAAAGCAGGCAGATACAAGACTGCACGCACCTGTTCTGGAATTTGGCTATTGAATGAAACATCAGCATCGGACTCGGCTAACGCAACGATCTTTCCCCCGAGAGCCTGCATCTCGTTTAATACGGTTTTTTCGTGGCTGAAATTCGATTCCGATACCAATCCTACCACGAGAGCTTTCTCGTTGACCATACTCATCGGCCCGTGGCGGAATTCCAAAAAATGGAACGGTTCGCTATGTGTGAGTGTCATCTCCTTCATTTTGAGATTCGCTTCGCAAGCCAGTCCATAACGGATTCCTGAGCCAAGAAAATAAAAACGATCAAAGTCTAAATTTTCACCAATTTTTTTTGCAAACGGTTCATACTTCTCCATTAAACGTTCCCCTGCTTGCGGCAATTCACTCATAGCAGACAACAAATCATCACGCCCTGCCATACGCACACAAAACGCGGACGCCGCTACGAACATCGACGCAAATGAGCCCGTCTGCGCGACAGATTCTTCCTGCCCTTTAGAGATTACTATATTCACATCCGCCAGCCTTGAAAGCGCTTCGTCGTAATTGCTAATGACAACTACATCCCCAAGTTTCTCTGCTTTGAACTTCTCAACCGCCTTGACCGTTTCCGTTGTCGTCCCGGAACGGCTGATGGCAACCAGCAGGTAGCGCAAATTGCCAATTTGCACCACGGTTCGCGGATTCAACAGCAACTCCCCGCCTGGCACAGCCCGCGCCGCGCGCCCCGTCAACTCCTGATACAAGGCCGCTGCAGCCAGCGATAGATAATACGTTGAGCCGCAGCCTGTGAAGATGACCTGGTCGTAATTCTCGGCTTTTGGCAGTTGTGCGATGCGGGTCAAATCCAGCGCCTGGGCCCAGGCTTCGGTCTGTGATTTGATCTCACGGTAGGTTGCGAACTTTTCTAAAGACATCATCACTCTATCTCCAAAACGCGCTTGGCGTTCTCCGAATACACTTTCTTCAAAACATCATCGGGAAGATACAAACCATGCACGTGCCAGCGTCCCTGCAGCGGGATATCCCCGGTGTTGTAGTTGAAATACTCATCATCGGTTTCGAGGAAACGATAGCAGATGCGATAGGCATCCAGGTCTGGCCCCATGTCAGATCCGAAAAGGATGCGGTCGGCGTGCTGGATAAAAAAGCGTCGCGCGGTGTAGGGTTGTCGCCCGAGTTCGCCAATCCGGGCGCTGATGTCCACATAGAAATTCGGACAACGCTCGAGCAATGCACCCACCCAACCCAAGTTTTCCGCGTAGCAGCCCACGTGTGCGCCGATGAAGGTTGTGTTTGGGTGGCGCGCTACCAGATTGGCGAGATCATCCATGATGCTCATAAAAGACGGGAAGGGCGGGCTGGTAAAAGCCCAGTCGGGATGCACCCCCAGCTCTTCCCAGCGTTCGTTGGTCTCATCGATTGGATCGAAGAAAGCCACCGGGTCAGCCACATGGATCATGACCGGCAGGCCAAGCTCCCCGGCCGTCTCCCAGAGGGGGATCAGGCGCACATCATCGACCTGGATCAGTTTATTCCTTTGGTCACGAACATGCAACCCAAACCCTTTCCAGATCTTCAGTCCTTGCGCACCCCGTTCCTTTTGGACCTTGAGCCTGCCCGCTGCCCATGCAGGAAACCCATTTCCCTGACTTTCCCACTGCGACCAGTCTACACCACCGAAAACTTGGAAGCACTCCGGAGCTTTTGCCTTGAATAGGTCGAGATGGGCATTCAGGATGTCTTCGCCCCAGCCGCCATCAAGATCAACATAATGGGTCACACCTGCTTCGTCCAGCAAATCGAGTAATTCGCGCAACGGCTTTTTGTCCCAGCCGCCGCCAAAGGGTTCACCGAGGTGATTGTGCGCGTCGACCACGGGGAAGCGTGGTTTTTCTACCTGTGTAGTCTCCGTTACGAGTTGGGGCTTGTGGCAAAAATCGGTTAACTGCATGGGATTATCACTTATGCAACAATCACCTCAATCCCTTGTGTCCGCAGCGATTCGATGAACTCCGTATCCGTCTCGATATCTGTGACGAGAGTGTGCATGCTTGTGAGCGGAGCCAGGAAAGCCGTGGACATCACACCGCATTTCGTGTGGTCGGCCACAATAATAGTTTCACGCCCGGCCTTCAGAATCGCGCGGTCAGTTAGCGTTTCGGGCAGATAATCATTAGTCAGCCCTTGTTCCAGGCTGATGGCGCGAATTCCAATCACGACTCTGTCTGCGCGCACCTCAGATAAAGCCTGCTCGGTGATATGACCAATAAACGACAGCTCGCTGTCACGCAACATCCCACCCAGTGCGATCAGCGAGATATTTTCCTTCTCGGACATCAGATTTATCACCGGGAGGGAATTGGTGATGACCGTAATATTCCGCGTTACAAGATGCTGTGCCACCTGTAAAACAGTTGTGCCCGAGCCGAGGAAAACCGTTTCTCCATCCTGGATGAGGGCCGCGGCTGCGCGGCCGATGCGCTCTTTCTCATTTTCCTGCTCGTGACTTCGGCTCAGGATTGGCTCTTCTGGTGCTGCCTGGCGAACAAGGATTGCACCACCATGTACGCGCTGGACGAGTCCTTGTTCTGAAAGCGCCTCTAAGTCCCGGCGGGCAGTTGCTTCACTGATACTGAATTGTTCGCATATCTGCACTACCGAGAGTCGTCCAGCCCGCTCAAGTAGCCGGGCTAATTCGCGCTGACGTTCATAACTGGATAGGGTGTCAAAGGTTGTCATAATCAAACACAATCAATCACATCCAATCATCATTATAATTATTTTTGAACGATTTTCAAGAGGCAAATTTAGAAGCAGTACTAAATTTCCTGCAAATGATTGACTCTGAATCTTGGATTTGCTATACTATGTAAGCGCTTTCAGAAAACGCTTACATTCAATGTCTCCCGAGATACAGCAACCCACAATTTCAGACGTTGCCCAACGGGCGGGAGTTTCGATTGCAACTGTGAGCCGTGTGATCAATGGGACGACGCCTGTTGCAACTGAAACGGCACGACGAGTTCAAGAGGCCATTAAAGAACTGGCCTTCGTCCCACGCGCGGCGGCTCGTGTGCTGGCCAGCCGCCGCACAGAGACGCTGGGTCTGCTGCTGCCTGAGATCGGCGGCGCCTTCTTTTCCCCGCTCCTGCGAGGGATTGAAGCGGAAGCACAGGCAGCAGGGTTTGACTTACTGATCCATGCCACCAGCCACATCCCGCATGCGTCTATGCCCGTAGCGCACCGTCCGTTAGGCGAACACAACACGGATGGCTTGATCGTTTTCACCCAGAGCATCAACGAAAAAGAGTTGGGCCGTTTGCATGCGCTCAACTTTCCAGTGGTGCTTCTATATCAGACCTCCCCCTCCTCCTTGACTATCCCTTCCGTCACCATTGAGAACAAATCCGGCGCTCAGATGATTATGGAACACCTCATTCAAGTTCATCACTGCCGCCGGATTGTTTTTTTGCATGGTCCTGAAGGCAACGAAGACTCAGCATGGCGGGAACGTGGCTATCGCGAGGCCCTGGAGTCCCACAACATTCCATTCGATCCGTCGCTGGTAGCAGTGGGCGGATTCAACGAAGAAGAAGCCCAGGTTACCATACAGAAATTGTTGGCCGACGGTTTGGAATTTGATGCCGTCTTTGGTGGCGATGATGACTCTGCTGCCGGTGTGATTTTGGCTTTGAACCAGTTCGGAAAACATGTTCCGCAAGACGTAGCTGTGGTTGGGTTTGACGACGTGCCCATTGCACGCTATTTGCGGCCAGCATTGACAACGGTCCGTTCTCCGATTGAGCAGGTAGGGAGGGAGGGCGTCCGGCAATTGGTGCGCCTGATTCGCGGTCAACAGGCAGAAGCCTTGGTCTTATTGCAGACTGAGATTGTCATCCGCGAATCTTGTGGCTGTCCACCTGTCCAATCGCAGGGATTGCTTCAGAACAAGACCTATTAGTGTAAGGAGGTGACTAGAGAAAATACCTTTTCAACCACCCCAAACGCAAATCTATATGGATCTTTTTTCGGAGGAGAACATGCACAGAAAATTTAACATCCTGATTTCCGTTTTCATTCTGGCTTCTATGCTGCTGGCTGCCTGCGGTGGTGGACAGCAAGCTGCTAGCACGGAACCAGAAGTGTTGCGCGTTTGGATTCAGTGGGGCGACAACCCACAACAAATCCAGGAACTGTTTGACAAATACATGGCCACTTCTGGAATCAAAGTCGAAGTGACCGCTCCGTTGGAAGAAGACAAAATCCTTCCCTCGCTGACCGGCTCAGAGCCACCCGATGTGCTGGTGCTTTCAGGCGGCGATCTGGTCAAATCGTATGCAAAGGAAGGCCTGGTGACAGAACTTTCGGATATCATCAAATCCGGCGGTATCGACCTGAGCGATTTCTTTGAAGCACCGCTGGATCAATGCAAATCTGGGGATCAAATCCTGTGCCTGCCCTGGGGGACGGACATGTACGCCCTGTTCTGGAACAAGGATATGTTCGAGGCTGCCGGGCTGGATCCCGAAACGCCGCCCGCAACTATGGAAGAATTGGCCGAATTTGCCGATAAAATGACCAAGATTGGGCCGGACGGCAAGGTTGAGCAGGTTGGCTTCCTGCCTGATCAAGGTTGGGACCATAGCGACCTGTATGTGCGCATGTTCGGCGGTTTCTGGTACAGCGATGACGGCACGCAACTGACAGCTAATAGCCAGGCCATGATCGATTCCCTGACCTGGCAGCAGCAGTTCTATACCAAATACAATGCGGACGATGTGCTGGCTCTGTCGTCCGGTTGGGCTGACGCGTATATGTCAGCCGACTATCCCTTCTACACCGGCAAGATGGCCATGTACGTTGACGGCGAATGGATGACTGGCCCGAACTTCATCAGCGCCTTCAAGCCTGAAGCAAGTTATGGCGTTGCGCCTTTCCCGCCCCCCGCCGACCACCCGGAACGCGCGAATACGGCTGTCGTGCAGGGCACAGTCGCGGTCATCCCAGCCGGTGCGAAGAATAAAGATGCGTCTGCCAAGTTGCTGGCCTGGATGATGTCGCCAGAGATTGTGGCGGAGGAGTTCTGCTTCAACGCCAACCTGCCCACCAGCAAGAAAGCTGCCACGGATCCGTGCTTCACGGAAAATCCCAAATTCAAGGTCTTTGTTGATCTGATGGCCAGCCCGAACGCAACCTACATCATCACCACTCCCATCTCACTCGAATTCAACGATGCCTATGGATTGGTCTTCGAGCAGGTTGTCCACACTGGAGCAGACCCTAAGCCGTTGCTCGATGAGCTTCAGGCAGATTTTGAACCCAAATTGCAAGAAGCCCTCAAGTAGCAAATTGGTAACTCCGGAGGGCGGTGGCAACGCCGCCCTCTTCTCTACCTCTTCACCGGGAAGGAGAACAACATGGAAGAACTACAGATCAAGAGAAAATGGACCTGGCCTCCAAAGCTGCCGAAATGGAGTCATCGCGAGCGCGTCAATTTCAAGACCGGGATGCTGTTCCTGTTGCCCTGGACGATTGGCTTCCTGGTCTTCACCCTCTATCCGATGGTGGCTTCGTTCCTTTACAGTTTCACCATCTATCATCCCAGGCAACCAAATGAATGGATTGGATTGCAGAATTATGCCAACTTGCTGGCAGACGATAAATTCTGGAACTCGCTATCCAACACGTTTTACATGGTTGCCATCGGCGTCCCATTGACATTACTGACATCTTTCTTTTGCGCTGTGTTGCTCAACCTGAAAGTGCGCGGCCAGTCCATCTATCGCGTGATTTACTTCCTGCCTTCCATTGTCCCTACCGTAGCGAGCACCATTCTCTGGTTATGGATACTGAATCCGCAGACCGGCATCCTGAACACACTATTAGGGTATATCGGGATCCAGGGTCCAAACTGGATGAGTAACCCAGACTGGTCCAAACCGGGGCTGATCCTGCTTGGCATGTGGGGTATGGGCGGCACGATTGTTATTTATCTCTCTGGCTTGCAGGATGTACCCGTCAGCTTACTTGAGGCCGCCGAACTGGACGGAGCGAGTTGGTGGCAGCGCCTCTGGTATGTAACGATCCCAATGGTTTCACCAATCACCCTCTTCAATTTGATCACAGGCGTGATTGCCATGTTCCAGTATTTTGCGCAAGCCTATGTTTTTCGTGGCACGCATGACCTTGGCTACCCTTTGAATTCAACGCTCTTTTACAGTATTTATTTATACCAGAATGGCTTTCTGTGGCTCAAAATGGGATATGCCTCTGCGATGGCCTGGGTGTTGTTCATCGTCATCCTGATCTGTACGCTCTTGTTACTGAAAGTCAGTGAGCGCTTTACCTACTACGCGGGGTGATACCTTGGCTAACAATTTTCCCACTCTGTATCCTAGCCCTCAAGTCTCCCTTGGAACTGATGAAGAACACCACAAACGTCTGCGGGCCCGCAAAGTCCGAAATTTTTTCAAGTCTCTGTTCAGCCATGCTCTCATCAACTTTATTGGACTATTTTTCCTAATCCCGTTCCTGTGGATGTTGCTAACCGCCTTTAAATCCAACCAGGATGTGTTCCACACGCCACCGCGCTGGTTGCCGTACGATAATGTGCGCGTAGAAATCGATGGCAAACAATACCCACTTTACACGGTCCAGACCGAGGATGGGCCAAGGAAATTGGCGGCGTTGAAGATCGTCGAAGGTATCGGTTCATTTGTAGATCCAGATAACCCGGATCAGGTTATGGAATACGAAATTCAACAGGGTGCAACCAAAATCGCTGAACCCATCATGGAAGTCAGATTCAACTGGCAGAACTTTCCGGATGCCATGCAGCGCGGTAGCCGGCCGGGCATCGGAGCCAGTTTCTGGGTTTATTTCAAGAACAGCCTGATCATTGCCTTTTTCTCAATTGTTGGGACATTGTTCTCGAATACCCCGGTCGCCTACGCCTTTGCTCGCTTAAAATTCCCTGGCCGTGACATCCTCTTTATCATAATCCTGGCGACCATGATGCTGCCGTTCCAAGTCACCATGATCCCGATTTATTTGTTCTTTAATGATTTTCTCGGCTGGGGCAACACCTTCCTACCTCTCATCATCCCTACTTTCTTTGCCAACGCTTATGATGTATTCCTGCTACGACAGTTCTTCCGCACTATCCCCGAAGAGATGTGCGATGCAGCCCGCGTGGATGGCGCTTCCGAATGGCAGATTTTCACCCGCATCGTGCTACCTCTCTCCGTGCCCGTGTTGGCAACTGTCACGGTCTTTACTTTCCTGTGGGCTTGGAACGATTTCACCGGCCCGTTGCTCTTCCTGACCAGCCCGAAAAACTTCACGATGGCGCTTGGCTTGCAGGACTTTCAGAGTCAGCGTACCATGGTCTGGAACCAGTTGATGGCCGCGGCAACGGTCTTCACTGTACCGATCGTGATCGCTTTCTTCTTTGCCCAAAAAACTTTCATCCAGGGCATCAAACTAACCGGCTTAAAGGAATAATCTATTGCCCTTAACGGAGCATGGAAAAGAATTTATGACCACCTACCAATTCCCCTCGAAATTTCTCTGGGGCGCAGCCACTGCTGCCTACCAGATCGAAGGTGCCTGGAACGAAGACGGTAAGGGTGAGTCCATCTGGGACCGCTTCAGCCATACGCCAGGCAAGGTGACAAATGGGGATACAGGGGATGTCGCCTGCGACCACTATCATCGCTATGTGGACGACGTAGCCCTGATGCACCGCCTGGGCCTGAAAACCTATCGCTTCAGCACCACCTGGACCCGGGTCCTGCCAGCCGGTCGAGGGCGGATCAATCCCCCCGGGCTGGATTTCTACGACCGCCTGGTGGACGCGCTCTGCGCCGCGAATATCGAGCCATTCCTGACGCTCTACCACTGGGACTTGCCACAGGCTCTCCAGGAGGAAGGCGGCTGGTCCAAACGCGCTGTAGCCTACGCTTTTTCCGATTATGCTACGCTGATGGTTAAGCGCCTGGGTGACCGGGTCAAATATTGGACAACTTTTAACGAGCCCAGCGTGGTCATGTTCGACGGTTACCTGGTCGGCGAGCACGCCCCCGGACTTCAAGATCTCAAGACCGCGTATCAAGTTGGTCATCACCTCATGCTGGCGCACGGACTGGCTGTGCAGGCCATGCGGGGTGTGGCTCCGCACCTGAACTACGGCATCGTACTCAACCAATGGGGACAGGAACCAGCCAGCGAGGATCCCGCCGACATTGCCGCTGCCCAGGTCGCCTGGGATGTCAGCGAGCCGCTCTTCCTGGATGCCATTTTCAAGGGATATCACCCGCCACAGGCTTATGACCTGGTCGGCAATAATATGCCTGAGATCAAAGATGGCGACTTGGCTATCATCGCCCAAAAACTGGATTACCTGGGTCTTAACTACTACTCCCGCAACCTGGTCAGCGCCAAAGGAAATATTGATCTCGTCCCCGGCTCGGAATACACCGAGATGGGCTGGGAAGTTTGCGCCCCTGCCTTGCGCCGCCTGCTCAACAAGATCAATGACGAATATGACCTGCCGCCCATCTACATCACCGAGAACGGCGCAGCCTTCAAGGATGAAGTTACCCCTAACGGCAGAATCCACGACGAGCGCCGGCTGGACTACCTGCGCCAGCACTTCATCCAGACCTGCCTCGCCATGCAGGATGGTGTGGATGTGCGCGGTTACTTCGTATGGTCCCTGCTGGATAACTTCGAGTGGGCGCACGGTTACACCAAGCGCTTCGGCATCGTACGTGTGGATTACGAAACCCAGGAACGCATCATTAAAGACAGCGGTGAGTGGTACAGCCAAGTCATTGCAAGTAATGAAGTGAAAGATGACGAGCAGGGGATTGAAAGATGAAGTATACAAGCACGATCTGGAATCTTCCTCTTACCCACCTGATGCCTTTCTCTGAAATCAAAGAGAAGCGATCTGTATTGCTCGTCACATCTTCACCCGCCTGGGATGCAGTCGAAGATAAATTGCCTTTGCCTGTTGTCGCACAAGTAGAGCCTGTTGAAGCAACAACAGCCCACTGGGACGATCTCAAATCTACAATCGTGAATCGCCAATTTGAAATTGTATATGCTGTTGGCGGCGGACTTGTTGCCGATGCCGCCAAATACATCGCCGTCAAACTCGACCTGCCACTGGTTGTCCTCCCCACAGCTCTTTCTGTGGATGCATTTATCACCGCCGCATCCGGCATCCGCAGGGACGGATGCGTCTATTACATCGAGACCAAACCACCCGAATCGCTCATCATCGACCTAGACGTGATCGCCACCGCCCCCGCATGGATACGAGCCGCTGGCATCACAGATGTCATGTCCATCGCCACCGGCTCCTGGGACTGGAAGTTCGCACACGAGCACGGGAAGAATCCGCCGGGCATGGAATTCATCTCATGGGTGTACAA
>CAZLOC010000113.1:0-10106 GCA_964560935.1 uncultured Anaerolineaceae bacterium
ACGCCACCGATTTCAGGCAAAGGGAGTACCTAACATCGAAAGCGTAATGTCATTCCGAACGACCACAGGGAGTGAAGAATCTCCGCGCGAAGCGCGGGAAACCCTTCGCTGCACTCAGGGTGACATATTTCTTATGTCCTTGAAATTAAGCATTCCCCCATTTCAACCAAAAGACATGGCATCAAATTCTCAAACCCTTGTATAATACATATAGAGGCAAGCATATGGATATCCTTGTGATCAATACGGACTTGATGGACCGTTCTGTCATTCAGCAAGTGTTGCAGCATAGCAACCATCAGGTCACATTTACCGAAAATCCGGGCGAGGCATGGAAGCTGATCGCGAATGGCCGCTTCCACTTTATCATCGCGGATGCCAGCGGGCAGGGACAAAGCATCTACCAACTCATTCAACATGTACGCAGCAGGCCGGAACTCGTTGGCCAGGCCTACTTCCTTTTAATCGTCGACAAAGGCCAGAATGGAAATCTGGTTTCGAGCCTGGGCGCCGGCACAGACGATTATCTGAACAAACCCATCAGCCCCCAGGAACTAAAAGCGCGCGTGGCGGTCGGTGTGCGTATCCTTTCGATGAGCGCGACACTCACGCAAGCACGCGATCAAGTTGACGTCGTACCCATGTTCGATGAGCTGACCAGCCTGCTGAACAAACCAGCCTTCCTTAGAGTCTCCCAGGGAGAATTGGAACGCGCTCGGCGTACATCAGGTTCCATCTGTGTCATTGCCATGGAGATAGATAACTTCAAAGCGCTCAAGGATGCGCACAGTCAAGCCGTTGGAGAAGAAATCCTGCAAATCGTTTCCAGCGTCATCCGCGAAAAGAGCCGTCCCTACGATTGCATCGGGCGATGGGATGGGGACCTGTTCATTATTGCATTTCCTGGTCTTGTCAGCACCGAAGTGGAGAAAATTGCCAGACGCATTTTGACCAGTGTACAATCCAGCAATATTTCCCTCGCGGATGGAACTTCTTTGGAAATCAGACTCAGTGCCGGGATTGCATCCTCCCAGAATATCAATGCGTACGCCGAGATCGACTCGTTTATCCAAAATGCGGTTCAGGTGATACCCAGCAATGTGCAGAGCGAGGAAGATAAAATTAGCGTGGTCTATATTTAGGCGCGATTCACCCACCAACAGCGCTATGACCCGGATTTCTTCGAGAAATCCGGGTCTGTTTTTTAACGTCCCACTACGTTTGGTGCTACGCTGTTAAGTGGCTTCACCAATCCCAAAAGGATGACTCCAATATCACCCCCAGAAGGCTACGACGCTCGCTGCATTTATGATATATTTCATCCAAATATTCGCATATCGTGAGTTTTAGAGTTAGGTAGCACAAGTGAACACATTCGAAATTACCATCCAGCGCAAAGTGGGCCAAGACTGGCCGCTGGTCATCCGTCACATTCCGGGGGAACATGCATTGGCGTTATGGAGTCGCGGCAAACTCGAAATCGATCCCCGAGAACTGGAAAGCCTCTCCCCCACCAGCCGTGCATTCGGGGAAAGCCTGGGCAAAGCCCTGTTCCGCGATGACATTCGCGACGCCTTCGTGCGCGCCGTCGCTGAAGCCAAATCTGCCGGAGTTGCGCTGCGCGTGTTGCTCTTCGTCGAGGCCGAGGATCTGCGCAGCCTGCACTGGGAGCAACTCCACGCCCCGTTGGACCGCGGTTGGGATTACCTGCTGCTCAACCAGTCCACACCCTTCTCCCTATACCTGCCCAGCCAGATCGAGCGTCGCTTCCCACCCATCGGACGCCGCGACCTGCGCGCCCTGATCCTGGTCGCCGGAGCGGAGGAACTGGATGGCGATTGGGGCCTGGATCCGTTCGACGTCAACACCACCGTGGCCTCCATCCGTACAGCCCTGGGCGAAATCCCTTCTGACGTGCTGGCTTCCACGCCCGATGCGCTCGACCCGCCAGGCCTGGATACGTTGAGTAAACACCTGGTCGGTGGGGCATACACGTTGCTGCACATCGTCGCGCACGGGGCCTACAATGCCAAACGGGATGAGACCGCCCTGTACTTCCCCAAAGAAGGCCGGCGCGGCCCGGTCACTTCCTCCGAGTTGATCGAGCGCCTCTCGCGTATGGAGCGCCTGCCGCAGTTCACCTTCCTGTCCACTTGCGAATCGGCCGATCCTCAAGCCGAAACCGGCCTGGGTGGGCTGGCGCAACGCCTGGTGCGCGAACTGGGTACGCCCGCCGTGCTGGCCATGACCGACCAGGTCAGCATCCCTACCGCCCAGGCGCTGGCCTCCGCCTTTTATGCGCGTCTGCGCGAACACGGCGAAGTGGATCGCGCT
Organism: uncultured Anaerolineaceae bacterium; assembly: GCA_964560935.1. GTDB lineage: Bacteria > Chloroflexota > Anaerolineae > Anaerolineales > Villigracilaceae > JAABUE01. Next base: position 2,335 of record CAZLOC010000113.1, read on the forward strand.
CTCAGCGAAGCCCTGGGCACGCTGCAAGGACGGTATGATGTGACTGTCCCGGCGTTGTTCAGCCGTCTGGGTGGACGTCCGCTCTTCAGCGACACGCTCGACCGCCCGCTGACGGATGCTGAAATCCGCTTCGGGCTGGATCAGTTGCCTGCCCTCGTTAAAGAGCGCGCTCCCGTGCTGACGGCTGAATCCGAAGCGTTGATCGCAAAAGCGAACACGTACCTCGGCTCTGATGCATCTGCCCTGAGCGCCGAATCCCAGCGCGAACGCGATCTCAACCTGAACGCGCTCAACCAGCTCTGCACCGAAGTGCTGGATATGTCCTTCAACGCGCTGGCGCTCGGGGGTAGCCCACCTGTTTACGATGACCGCTGTCCTTTCCCGGGTCTGATGGCCTTCCGCCCCGAAGACCGCGAGTTCTTCTTCGGACGCGAAGCGCTGGTCGAAAAACTCCAGAACCGGCTCAAGGCTCATAACTTCCTGGCCGTGTTAGGGCCCTCCGGCTCCGGCAAATCCTCGCTGGTGCTGGCCGGCCTGGTCCCGGCTCTCGACGGATCCTGGGCCTACCTGACACCCGGAAGCAACCCGCCGGGAGAACTGGATGCGGTCAAGGACGATCAGCGACTGGTCGTGGTGGACCAGTTCGAAGAACTCTTCACGTTGACGGCTGACGAATCTGTCCGCCAGGAGTTCATCACACGACTGCTCGATCTGGCCAGGACTCATCAGGTCGTCCTCACCATGCGCGCCGACTTCTGGGGCGAGATCGCCCGTTACAGCGCCCTGAGGGATGAGATGCAGGCCCATCAGGAACTGGTCGCGCCGATGAGCGCCGATGAGCTGCACCAGGCTATCGACCGCCAGGCGGAGAAAGTTGGCCTGCGCTTCGAGGCCGACCTTGGCGAAGATATCCTCGAAGACGTGCAGGACGAACCTGGCGCCATGCCCCTGCTCCAGCATGCCTTGCTGCTGCTCTGGGAGCGCCGCCACGGTCGTTGGCTGCGCCTGGACGAGTACCGCGCCATCGGCGGTGTGCAAAAGGCCATCGCCGGGACGGCCGACTCGCTCTACGAGGGCCTGGCTCCCGATGAGCAGGAACGTGTGCGGGACATCTTCATGCGCCTCACCCGCCTGGATGAGGAATTTGCCCCTGGCAAAAACCGCGACACGCGCCGCCGGGTCAACTTGGGGGAACTCCTACCGGCGGGCAGCGATCCTGCCCAGACCGTGGCCCTGGTCAAAAAGCTGGCGGATGCGCGCCTAGTGGTGACCAGTGAGTCGGCAGATAGCAAGGAGCAATTTGTCGAAGTCGCGCACGAGGCGCTCATCAGACATTGGCCGCGCTTGAGCAACTGGCTGGATGAGAACCGCCAGGATTTGCTCCTGCACCAAGGACTCACGGAAGCTTCCAACCAGTGGCGCAAACTGGAGCACGATCCCGGCGCGCTCTACCGCGGGGTCCGCTTGCAGCAGGCGCAGAAACTGGGGCAAACCCACCCGGACTGGATCACCCAGGCCGTTCAGGAATTTCTCGATGCCAGTCGCGAGAACGCCCGCAAGGAAGTTGAGCAAGTCCAGCGCCTGTCACGCGCTCGTCGGACTCAGCTCATCCTGGGCGGCGCAGCAGCGCTGCTCGTAATTGGCCTGGCCGTGGTCGTTCTGGCTGCCAACGGCTTCTTCGCTCTGCGCCAGATGAGCGGCATCTTCAATGTCGCGGTAGCAGACTTCGGTGAGGTGGGAGCGGAAGGACAGGTCAGCGCCTCCGAAACCGGGCAGCAGATCAGCGCTTGGGCGGTCAACTACCTGCGCGAGACCTTGCAGGATGATGCCAACGTGCAAATCTGGCCCAACCAGGGCGGTTTGTTTGATCGCACCACTGTTGGGCTGGTAACCCCGACGGACGCGCCAAAAACTGCTGGTGACATCCACGCCAATCTAATTTTCTACGGCAGTATCGAAACCGGTCATTCCCCGGTGCAACTCACACTTGGCTTCTATGTCTCCCCGCAGTTCGATTCGCCTTTACAAGAGATTCAGGGCAATCACAGTACTGGTCGCCCCATTCGCATTGCGGACCTGGCAAACCCTGCTCCCAGCGTGCAGCCCGAGCTGAAAAAACAATCTAGTGTGATCGCCTGGCTCACCCTCGGATTGACCCAGGTACAGTTGGGCAACTCGGAACAGGCCTTGCAGGCTTTTGCCAGAGCAGCCGAAATTGACCCTCAATCACCAATGGTGCAGTTCTTTATCGGCCGAGAGAACCTGTTCCTGGCAGACCGCCATCCTGACCAGCGCGAGACCTATCGGCAAGCCGCCGAAGATGCTTTTCAAAAGGCAATCGCCCTGGACGACCAGTATGCCCGCGCATATATTGGTCTGGGAAGTGTTTACAGGGACCGTGCAGCCGACTTGATTGACAACGCTATAACTTCAGACCAGCCCATTGATCCACTCACCAATCAGTTGACGGAGCAGGCTATCCAGGCGTACCAAAAGGTCCTGGATTTAAACCCTGCCACTACCGACTATGGCAACCCGGTTGTGGATGTGGCGCGCATGGCGCTTGGCAATGCCTACCGCCAAGAAGGAACCATTGCTTACCTGCAAGGGGACAACTCCGCGGCGTTGAAATCCTTTGAGCAGGCGCTTGCGATCCTGGAAGATGTGCGCGGATCCTTCGAATTTTCTGTCAAAGAAAACGAATCCCATCGCCGTTATCTGACCCAGGTCTACGAATATCTCGGGGAGACCCATCAATGGCAGGGCCTGGCTTCTGAAGCAGCATCCGATTATCCTGCGGCGATCCAATCCTATCAGCAGTCCCTGGCAAATTACCAATTGTGTAGCGCCCAGGCCGAAAACGCCCCCGACCAGATCATTCAAGATATCGTCGGACAATACTGTCAGCCTCGTGCCGCAGAAACCCAAAATTTATATGACTCTCTTACTGGAGACCAATGATGAAAAAAAACCTTAATCCCTTATTATGGGTTGGACTGAGCCTGTTCCTGGCAACGCTGGCTTGTGGACTGTTCGGTCCAAGCTCCACACCCACGCCGCTTCCGCCTACAGAAACAGCAGTTCCTTCCCCTGCTGAAACTCTAATACCTACAATCAAAGCATCCCCTACTTCTGAGACAACCATTCCAGAAGCCCCAGCAAGCACGAATGATAATCAATGTACCACCTTGCAGGATGTAAACCTGAGAACTGGCCCTGGAACAGCTTATCGCAATCCCATCGGAGTTGTATTGAAAGGTTCGGTGGTTGTACCCATTGGTTTCGATCCGGCCGGCATTCCGGGAGGAAGGTGGATACTGATCGAGCCAATCAACAACAACCCGAGCGGCTGGATCACAGCCGGGGCAGACTTTGTCACTTGCAATATGGACTTTAACAGTCTACCTGTCGTTGAAGCGGCGGCCCCACCTCCCCCCCCTTTGCCTAGCAGCGCCCGAAGTTCAAATCCCGAAGGCGGCTGCGGCCCCGATCAAGACTATCAATGTGATGTCATCGTCACGGATGAATCGTTCCTCCAGTTCAAGATTTTTCGAAACGACAAAGAACTGACCGAGAATGACAACATCAGGCAAGTCAGTTTCAGCGTGAGGCGGGGTGGAAAAGATGATGATGGCCCGGAAGTGTATAGCAATGTGGAGGGAGCGTCCGCCTATTGCATCTTTGGCGGCAACGACCCTTGCAATGTGTGGTCTCAGGAAAACTCCGTCCCCGTTTGGGAACCTGGATATCCCGTCACCCCCGGAACCTATTTTGTTGAGATCTTTGCAACTGTTGATGAGGATGGAAATGAGAATAACGTTCGCTGGGCGGCAGAATTCGATGTGACCTTGCCATAGCATAGCATCAAGGGAATTTTTCTGTTTGGGTGGCAAAAGAATCATCCAAGAATTCTGATACCGCATATTTTGGCGGCAGCGACACTACCAGATGCACATGATCCGGTTTCATATTCAGTTCCAGCACTTCCATCTGATCCTTCCGCTTGCACAATTGATACACTTGCTGCCTGGTGTATTCTCCTATCGTATCCTTCAACGTCCGGTATCGATATTTCGGACAGAACATGATGTGGTAAATTGCTACCTTGACAGAATTTCAAATCGCTTGACTTGTGACCGAAGGGTCTCGCATTTTGGCATAGAGACCCTTCGCAGAGTTTACCCTGGGCAAGTCGAAGGGCTCAGGGTGACTTAGGATAATCATACTATCGCAAACAGAAACGTTATAAGTATAATGACATTGTGGGAAATTAATATGTAGGTCTCTGCATCGTCAGAGTTGTTCCATCTCCAGAAAGGAGGGAATGATGGACACCAAGTTCCTGAGTATTTTCATGAGGGGCATTGCTACGCTTGCGCTGTTATCCATGTTGGCAGCTAACCTGCCTGGTTCAGTTCTACCTGCCCGCGCGGCTCCAGGTGACACCACCCGCGTTTCGGTCGATTCGAGTGGGGCCGAGGCAGACAACGGCTCCACAAAGCCCGCCATTTCCGACGACGGGCGCTTCGTGGCCTTCCAATCCAGCGCCAGCAACCTGGTCAGCGGGGATACCAACAATGCAGACGACATCTTTGTGCACGACCGCCAGACCGGCGTGACGACGCACGTATCGGTGCGATCGAATGGCGCCCAGGCAAACAGCGGATCCAGCTCACCAGCCATCTCCGGCGATGGGCGCTTCGTGGCTTTCTACTCGGACGCCAGCAACCTGCTCAATGGGGATACCAACGGGTGTGGTGATATCTTTGTGCACGATCGCCAGACTGGGCAGACCACGCGAGTATCGGTGAGTTCGAGCGGCGTTGAGGAAAATGCGCCTCCTCCCGATGACTATGCGGCTATTTCTATTTCCGGCGATGGACGCTACGTGGCCTTCTATTCAGATGCCACAAATCTGGTCAGCGGAGACACAAACGGTGAGACAGACATCTTCGTGCACGACCGCCAGACCGGTACGACGACGCGCGCCTCAGTTGCATCGGATGGATCTGAAGCAAATGCAGGCTCCAGTGAGCCCAGCCTATCAGGCGATGGACGCTACATAGCCTTCATCTCTAGCGCCACGAACCTGGTAGCGGGGGATACGAATGGCAAGGGGGATGTGTTCGTGCGCGACCTCCAGACGGGGACCATCACGCGCGTCTCGGTCAATTCGAGCGGGAAGGAAGCCAATGGTTGGAGCAACAGCCCTTCCATCTCGGGGGATGGGCGCTACGTGGCCTTCCTTTCGAAATCAAGCAATCTTGATCCCAGAGCCTACGATTTTGGAGTGTATGAACTTGCCTACGTACGCGACCTCCAGGTTGGGCAGACCACGCTGGCTTCTGTCTATTCATCGGGGGATACCTTGGGGGTAGGTTCAATCGATGGGCCAGCCATTTCCAGGGATGGACGCTACGTGGCATTTGAATTCCGCGAGCATGGCGACCCCACTCAAAATGCTTATGTGTACGATCTCCTGACAGGCGACTTCGTCCCGGCGGTGCTTGGTCCTGATGAAGGCAATTGGCTATCTATCTCTGCAAACGGGAGCCTCGTCGCCTTTTCGTCCAACACATCCAAGTTGGTCAGCGGGGACACGAACGGTCAACCAGATATCTTCGTCAGCGAGGTCTCCTACGGACCGGAGCGCAGCCCAACCGTCGCTTCGATCACGCCTGAGTGCGGGTTTTACGATTGCATCCATCCCACCCCCTCCAATGTCAACTTCATCGTGATCTTCTCCGAGCAGGTCACCGGAGTGACCACCGACGATTTTTCGCTTGACATGCTGGATGGCATTTCCGGTGCAACCATCACCGGGGTAAGCGGCTATGGCAACCAATATTTCGTCAGCGTCAACACCGGGACAGGTGATGGAAGACTGAGCCTGGATCTCGTGGATGATGACAGCATCGTGGACAGTGCCCTCAATCCACTGGGCGGTGCTGGCATTGGCAATGGCAATAAGCCAGGGTCATCCTATTACATCGACAAAAGCGTTCCCACCGTGACGGACATCAAGTGTGCCGACCCTAACCCCACAGATGCAGATATGGTGCATTTCACAGTGAACTTCTCTGAGAAAGTCTGGCCGGTCCGGTTAAGCGACTTTATGTTGACCACGACTGACAGCATCTCCGGTGCAACTGTCACAGACATATCTCCTCGGGAAGACCAATACAGGGGCTCAGCAACCTATACGGTCACGGTCAGCACTGGGACGGGTGATGGCACATTGCGATTAGATTTGATCGATAGTGACAGCATCCTGGACGAGCTTAGCAATCCACTGGGCGGAGCGGGCGCTGACAATGGGAACTTCACCTCTGGTGAGACTTACACCATCAACAAAAGCGGGCCGAGCGCACCTATCGTGATTTCCAGTCTGCGTGCCGACCCCGATCCGACCTCCGCCGATATCGTTTCCTTCACCGTCACCTTCTCCGAAGCCGTCTCCGGCGTGGATGCCGGTGATTTCGCCCTCACCACCACCGGAAGTCTCAGTGACTCTCTCGTGGCCAATATCAGCGGCGCAGAGGCTACCTACACCGTCCTGGTCGCTACCGGCAGCGGCGATGGCGGCTTGCGCCTGGACCTCATCGACGATGACAGCATCCTGAACGCTTCCGGGATTCCCCTGGGTGGAGCGGGCGTAGGCAACGGGAACTTCACCAGCGGCCAAGCCTACACGGTCGACAAGACCGTTCCCCTTGTGACCGGCAGCCTGCGCGCTGACGCCAATCCGACGACCGCCAATAGCGTAAATTTCACCGTCGTTTTCACGGAAGCAGTTTCGGGCGTAGACCCGAACGATTTCTTCCTGTCGACGGGCGGAAACATCAGCGGCGCAGCCATCACAAGCCTCAGTGGGACTGGCTATTTGTACACCGTCTCAGTCGCCACGGGCAGTGGTGACGGTACACTGCGGCTGGAGGTCCTGGATGATGACAGCATCGTGGATGTTGTGGGGCATCCTTTGGGTGGGACAGGCATTGGCAATGGCAACTTCACCACGGGCGAAGAATATACACTCAACAGGACTCCCGTGAATAAGATTACCGAAACCTTCAGGTCCAACGGCGCAAACGACGGTTGGGTACTCGAATCCAGCGAAGATAGTAACCAGGGCGGTTCCAAGAATGCAAATGGTCCCGTCTTTGTACTCGGTGATAATGCCCAGGACCAGCAGTTCCGCGCGATTCTGCACTTCCCCACTCACTACTTGCCTGATAACGCTGTGATCACCAGGGTTCTGTTGATGATCAAAAAGGAGGGGCTGGTCGGCGACGATCCGTTTACCACTCACCAAAATATCCTGGTGGACATCCGCTCCGGCGCGTTTGGATTCATCGGTCCCTTCCCATTCAGGGGTCTTCAGGTATCAGATTTCCAGAGCCCGGCCCACAAGGATGCCGTGGGCATGATCGAAAACAGCCCCTTCAATGGCTGGTATTGGGCCTGGCTGGACAGTTCAGCCTTTGAGTACGTCAGCCAGACCGGAATCACCCAGATCCGACTGCGCTTCCAGATAGACGACAACGATGACCTGGGAAGCGACCACCTGAGATTTTACAGCGGCGATTACGAAGAACTGGCAGATCGCCCTCGCCTGGTGGTCGAGTATTACCTGCCGAGATAAAACGGCCATTGAAAGAGAGTAAAATTTATAAAAAAGGAGCTGTATGAAAATGCATCCTGTTCTGTTGGCATTTGCTCTTTCCATTATCGCATGCAACGCGAATTCGCCGGCTTTCATACCTGAAAGTGAC
>CAZLOC010000114.1:0-10101 GCA_964560935.1 uncultured Anaerolineaceae bacterium
ACACAGCAGATCTTGGCGGAAGAATCCGGGGTGGCGAACACGATCGATCCGCTCGGTGGCAGTTTCTTCGTCGAAGCCCAGACCGACCGTATCGAGCGGCAAGCTTACGATTACTTCCACCGCATCGAAGAATTGGGCGGCGTCCTGCCGGCCATAGATAAAGGCTTCTTCCAGTCCGAGATTTCGGATGCAGCGTATCTTTACCAGCGTGAAATCGACACAGGCGAGCGCAAGATCGTGGGCGTAAACGCTTACGCCGAAGATAAACCACTGGCCATCCCCATCCTCGAGATGGACCCACAGGGTTACGAGCGCCAGGTTGCGCGATTAGACGAAGTTCGCAAGACGCGCGACAACGGCCGTGTGGGCCAGACGCTGGATAAGCTGCGCATCGCCTGCCAGGGCACGGAGAACACCATGCCCTACATCATGGAAGCCGTACACGCGTATGCCACGCTGGGTGAAATCGTCAACGTGATGAAGGGGGTATTTGGGACGTACGAAGAGCCCACCTGGATCTAACTTCAGCTTTGAGCGCTCATCCCTGAAAAACGAACCAGCGACCAGGAAATGCCTGGTCGCTGCTTTGTATTCCGGTTGAGAGTTGACCACAAAAAGAGTAAAATAGTGCTCAGACTCAACAACTAAGCCGGAACGGAGGTGCAGCAATGTCAAACAATAAACCCGGTGTGATCGGTATTCTAACGGGGGGTGGTGATGTTCCCGGATTAAACCCGGCCATTCGAGCCGTGACCATTCGAGCCTTGCGGGAGGGGTATAAGGTCATCGGCATTCGTCGTGGCTGGGCTGGGCTGGTGGATGTCATTCGCGACAAAAAAGCAGATAACAGCCAAAATTTCAGGGAGCTAACCGAAGAGATTGTCAACAGGGCCGGCCGTACCGGGGGAACCTTCCTGCATACTTCCCGCACGAATCCAAGCAGGGTTAAAAGCGATCGTCTCCCCGAGCATTTACGGGAGACATACAGCGATGAAGTTAATGATATTACGCCAGAAATTTTGAAGAATCTTGACTTTCTTGGGATCGATTATCTCATCCCTATCGGCGGCGATGATACGCTTAGCTATGGGGTCCGCATGTATCAGGAGGGGGTCAAAGTCGTTGCTATCCCCAAAACAATGGACAACGATGTACCCGGCACCGACTACTGCATTGGCTTCAGTACTTGCGTCACACGTACGATTGAGATAGCGAACAGCCTGCGGACGGTGGCGGGTTCCCACGAGCGGTTGATGGTATTGGAAGTCTTTGGGCGTTATGCCGGCTTCACAGCCATGCTGCCCACGATGGCGGGCGCTGCCCACCGCTGTGTCATCCCGGAGTTCAAGTTCAACATCGAACGGCTGGCGGAATTGTTGATGCTCGACCGCAAATATAACCCAAGCAATTATTCCGTTGTATTGGTCTCAGAAGGCGCGATGTTCGAAGGGGGTGAAATGGTCTTTGAAGATCGCACTACCGACGCCTTTGGGCATGCCAAACTGGGCGGAATTGGCGATCTGGTTTCCGCACGATTGAAAGAACTAACTCCCAAGTTCAACGACGGCCGCTTCGTGGACACTGTCAACCAAAAACTTGGCTATTTGGTACGTTGTGGCGACCCGGATGCGATTGACGCGATCGTTCCCATGGCGTATGGAAATCTGGCGCTCGACCTGCTCCTGAAGAGGACGCACGGGCGACTGGTGGTGCTCAAAAACGGTCGGTATGACAACATCCCGATTGACATTGTTACCAGCACCAAGAAAACGGTCAACGTGGAACGCTTCTACAATACCGATCGTCTACGCCCGCATTACAAGAGCTTCGAAATGACCCCGCTGTTCATCATGACCAGTGACTGATCATCTTCTACTGAATTGTTTAACAAAAAGGACGCCGAGCGGCGTCCTTTTACTTGATAAAAATGTTTTAAAAAAATCGGGTGTGGGATGTTGCGGGCGTGCGCAGCACGCCCGCAACACCCCACTTCCCATCTTTTTGGAAAGATTAATTTCTTTTGATCTGGAAGCTGTCAAAATCACGCGCCACGACACTCTCCGGAAAGATAGCCTGCGCTTCGGCCAGCACGTCGCGTTCGCGGTAGCGGCGTGAGAGATGCGTCAGGATCAGCTTTTTGACACCAGCCTCCTTGGCCAGTTCCGCGGCTTTTTGGGCGGTGAGATGTGAGAATTGCTGCGCCATTTCCGTTTCTTTGTTGAGATAGGTCGATTCGATCACCAGCGCATCGGCGTCCCGGCAATATTCAAGGATATCGTCGGTGCGGCCGGTATCCCCTACAACGACCAGTTTAGTGCCCTTTTGCCATGGACCAAGCACATCGTCTGGTTTGACCGTTCGTCCATCCCTCAACGTAACTGACTTTCCGTCGACCAGCTCGCGGCGCTCGGGTCCGAACGGAACGCCGAGTTCGTCCGCTTTCTCGGCCAGAAACGGGCGGCGGGCTTTGGTCTCGAAGCTGTACCCCAGGCAGTCCGGGCCGCGATGCGTAACAGAAAAAGCGGTCACGGTAAAATCATCGCCTTCGAAGAAGATGCCGGGTTTGATTTCATGCAGGGTGAGCGGCATGGGTGGCTGCTTACCACGCAGTACAACGCCATAAAGCAGGTCGTGGACACGGTCGAGCGCCGAGCGCCCGCCGAAAATTTCCAACTGGTCAATCGCCTCCCAGCGCAAAAAAGTGGACATCAGTCCACCCAACCCCAGGATATGGTCAAGGTGCCCGTGCGTGAGCAGGATGCGGGTCAGGCGTTTGAAGCCAGCGCCCGATTGCAGAATCTGGCGCTGTGTCCCTTCGCCACAATCCACAAGAAAACGATATTCGTCATGATTAACAATGGCGGCTGAAAGACCACGCTTGGCAGAAGGTGCGGAAGCAGAAGTACCAAGGAAAAGAATTTCGAACACTGATTATCCTTTGTGAGAATGAAACAATTGTACCTTAAAGAAAAACAGACCATTTGTGCTATAATCTTTATGTGTTCATTCTGTAACCAAATCTATTTCTAATGCCTGTCAGTAAACCCAAATCCCCTCCCAAGCGTGCTTCCAAAGGCAAAGGCAAGACGGTTACACCCCAGAAGCAGCCAGTCAAACCCGCTGCACGTTCCTCTCAAAAGAAACGACCGCCTCCGCCGCCTGAACGCACGCCGACATTTTGGGAAACGCTCTCCATCGATCGCAGATTGGATGTGATCGGTGTTGTGCTGGCATTGGTGGGACTGCTAACGCTCCTGAGCCTGATCTCTGCAGAGCGCAGCGCACTGACCGGGGGCCTGGTCCGGTTTCTGGGACAGGTCTTCGGCTGGGGCGTTTACATCCTACCTGCCGGGTTGATCGTGATCGGAGTATGGTTGGTGTTGCGCAACATCGAACGCGTTCCAACCTTTTCGATAGAACGTGTCATCGGCGTAATCCTACTGTATTTCTGGTTGCTGACGGCGATGCACGCTATCATCGCCGCGCCCGAACTGGCCGAGCAAGCCGCACTGGACGGAGTTGGGGGCGGCTATTTCGGCAGCCTGTTCGAACAGATGTTATGGCTTGGCTTGGGTTCAGGGGGTGCGATTGTCGCCATGATCGCCTGGATGTTGATCGGCCTGGCGCTAACCTTGGACGTTTCCATCCGTGAATTGTTCAAGTGGATAGGCCCGCTGGCAAGCCGCCTTCGTCAGGCTCTGGCGCGTCCGGTAACATCTTCCGGGCCCACGCTGAATGGAATCGATGTGCAGGCCAACGGGTACACTCCCATACAACGGCCATCTGCCCCAGTGGGGGTACCAGGAACAGATGAATCCCAAGTAGGCAGACCGGTCACAACCACCAGCAGCGGGGGACCTGTGATCGAGTGGGCCTTGCCGGCCGTCACAGCTATTTTGGAGGAAGGCAGTGCACCGGCGGTCAATGAAGAGTACATCCAGCAGCGCGCTCGCCTGATCGAAGATACACTGGCCTCCTTTGGCGCGCCAGCGCAGGTAGTGGAGATCAGCCGGGGACCGTCCATTACCCAGTTTGGTGTGGAGCCGCTCTTCGTCGAGACCAGAAGCGGGCGCACGCGCGTGCGCGTCAACAAGATCGCTTCCCTGGCCGATGACCTGGCGCTGGCCCTGTCTGCGCCGCGCATCCGCATCCAGGCTCCTGTGCCGGGCCGGGGCTTCGTCGGGATCGAAGTGCCCAATGAAGAAATGACACTTGTGGCGCTACGCGATATTCTCGAAAGCGAAATCTTTCAGCGTAAGCGTTCTTCCTTGAGCTTCGCCCTGGGGCGCGATGTCGCTGGTTTACCGCAAATTGCCACCTTGGCTTCGATGCCACACCTGCTCATCGCGGGCACCACTGGCTCCGGTAAGTCGGTATGTGTCAACTCAATTCTCACCAGTTTCCTGCTGCATAATACCCCGGATGACTTGCGCCTGGTATTGGTGGATCCCAAACGTGTGGAGTTGACCAGCTATAACGGCATCCCGCATCTTCTCGCGCCGGTGATCGTCGAGGTCGACCGTGTAGTGGGTGCGTTGCAATGGATGACGCGCGAGATGGACAAGCGCTATCACACCTTCGCCAGGATTGGCGCGCGCAATATCGATGATTACAACGCGCGCATGCAAATGCGGAATGGTAAGAAATTGCCCTACCTTGTGATTGTGATCGACGAACTGGCGGATTTGATGATGATTGCGCCGGACGAAACCGAGCGGACGATCACGCGTCTGGCGCAGCTCGCGCGTGCCACCGGTATCCATATGATTCTCGCCACCCAGCGTCCTTCTGTGGATGTGGTCACCGGCCTGATCAAAGCCAACTTCCCGGCCCGCGTTGCCTTTGCGGTAGCCTCCAATACCGACAGCCGTGTCATCCTCGACCAGCCGGGCGCCGAACGCTTGCTGGGGCGCGGCGACATGCTCTACCAGGCGCCGGATGCACCCGCGCCTGTGCGTTTGCAGGGTGTCTTTGTCTCCGACCCGGAGATCCAGCGCTTGGTGGACTTCTGGCGCGCGCAGATGGGCGGTGCCAGTCCCTATGCGGCTGTAGGCGCGCCCGTGGATGCGCCGTTGCCGGCCGGTGTTCCGCTTAAACAGCAGGCGCTATGGGAGGAAATGCAGAAAGAAGAGGAGAGCGACCCACTCTATAGCGAAGCGGTTGATCTGGTGCGCCACGAGGGACGTTGCTCCGTGTCCATGTTGCAACGCCGTTTGCGGATCGGTTACACACGCGCTGCCCGCTTGGTGGATGTGATGGAGGAAAAAGGTATCGTCAGCCCACCGGAGGGGAATACCCAAGTCAGGCGGGTGTTAGATTACGGCCCTGCTGCTCCTCCAAAAGAACACTAACTGATATTCTTATCTCCCTGCTATCGTTGAATCCAAAAAGATCTGGCACTGGCTTCAATGATTGATCGGTAGCTTCCGAATTCTTCTCGTCCAGTTCGGAAGGTAATTATCCACATCGTATTATCTACTTGGATCACGTAAATGGCTATCGTAACGTAAACTTCTACATCTTCGGCTGGGATTTTGCTCTCAACGACTAATTTGCCGACTGGATAATAATCTAGCTGTGTAACTTGTCGTTCAACCACTCGGTTGCTTCCATCTGTGGAGTTATCCACCATGTTATTCAGATAATCATCCATTTTTATTACCAGATCTGGGCTCAAGGTTTCACTCCCGACAAACATAAATCTGACTGAACTGGTAAATTCAGTATCGAAAGCAAAGAAGGATATCTCTGGGGAAGCCATCAAACCCTGGATATCGTTGGCAAATGCTTCATCATCGATTGTCTCTTTGAGTTTCTCCATAATTTCTTCGGATGACGTGGCAATGTCGCCGCCTATATAACTCGCAGGCAGCCATATCCTGGCTTGACCATCCGCAAATGAATATTCCTGCCAGTCTGGGATCGGAGTAATTGTCGGCCAGGGTGTAGAGGTAACAACAGGTGTCGGGCTCGGCTGGAGAGTGTAAGTGGGTTGGGTTTGCTGTGTGTTGGGAACTGAGTTAAGCATCAATGTTCCCATTATCCCGATAGCGATACACGCGACAAGCGCCAGCACGGCGAGTATGCCGATTTGGGCTAAAGTCATTCCAAAATATCTTTGTCCGGTTTTCATAGAATACACCTCGTGTTAAAAATATTATAAGGTACCACCATTGCAAGAATAATCGCATCTACATTTCAAAGTTTAAACCTCAGTATCTTTGCATGCCTCGGCAGGACATGCTATAATTTTCCTGCTCGCCCTGGTAGTTCAAAGGATAGAACAAGGCACTCCTAAGGCTTAGATGTGGGTTCGATTCCCGCCCGGGGCACAAAGTTAGATGTACCAGCCAGAGTAACAAGGTGATAGAGGCTCTCTGGCTGGTTTGCTTTTCATAAATGGTTAGATAATTCCAATTCGGCTTGCCGATGTCATTCATCATAAAGCTTACTGTCTTTTGTCAGAAATCTCGGTAAAGGACGAAATTTTCTAACGATTCACTAAGGAAATCTTTCAAAAATCTACCTCGCAGCTTGTTTGCGTATCCGCTATATTTGGTTCGATGCACATTCTTTCCATAGGACTCAACCACACGACCGCTCCCATAGAATTGCGCGAGCGCCTTTCGTTTGGTGAAGATCAGGTGCGCGCTGCGCTCGCCCGTATGAGTTGCAGACATGCGAACACCACCTGCAATATGAAAGAGATGGTCATCCTCTCGACCTGCAACCGCATCGAAATTTATGCCGCTTCCAACCACAAGTCATTCTCCGGGTTGGAAGCATTTTTGTCGGATGCGCGCGGGGTGCCGGTGGATGATTTGCATCCGCATCTGTATCGTTTTGTGGATGTCGAAGCTGTGCGTCATTTGCTGGATGTGGCTGCCGGGCTGGATTCGCTCGTGCTGGGCGAGCCGCAGATTCTCGGTCAGGTGACGCGCGCGCTGGAATTGGCGCGGGGGATCGGCGCTTCGGGTCCGCTTCTCTCGCGACTCTTCCAGGCTGCCATCCACGCCGGGAAACGCGCTCGTACGGAAACCTCCATCAGCCGCAACCCGGCCTCGGTCTCCTCGCTGGCAGCCGGGCTGTGCGAACGTTCCGTGCATGATATCAAGAAGGCTCAAATTGTCATCCTTGGCGCCGGCGAGATGGCAGAACTGGCAGTTGAGGCTCTGCGAAAACGTGGCGCCGAAAAGTTGATCGTTGTTAACCGTACCTTGGAACGAGCCCATGTGCTTTCCAATCGTTGGAACGCCGAAGCAGATACCTTCGAGAATTTGGATAAGGCCCTTGTACGCGCTGATATCTTGATCGCATCCACTGGCGCGCCGCATACATTAATAGACACGAAAATGGTAGACTCGGCTATGCAGCAACGTTCCGAACGTCCGCTCGTGCTGGTCGATATAGCCCTCCCGCGCGATATTGATCCCGATGTAGCGAAAGTCCCCAACGTGCGTTTACACGATATCGACAATCTCAACGCCCACCTGGAGCAATCGCTGAACGAGCGCGCTTCTGAAGTGCCGCATGTGGAAGCCATCCTTGATGAGGAAGAAGGTAAGTTCCTTGATTTTCTGGCCTCGCTTGAAATGCTGCCGCTGATCACAGATATGCACCGCAAAGCAGAGTCTATTCGTCAGGCCGAACTGGACAAGACCCTGCGCCGCCTGCCCGACCTGAGCGCGGCCGAACGGGCTCGCATCGAGGCGCTGACCCAGGCGCTGGTCAAAAAGCTGTTGGATGCGCCCACCCACCGCTTAAAGGCGCAAGCCAATACCCCGGCAGCGCCGGAATATGCCCAGGTGGCGCGCACATTGTTTGG
Organism: uncultured Anaerolineaceae bacterium; assembly: GCA_964560935.1. Classification (GTDB taxonomy): domain Bacteria; phylum Chloroflexota; class Anaerolineae; order Anaerolineales; family Villigracilaceae; genus JAABUE01. The sequence goes on from CAZLOC010000114.1 coordinate 7,826, forward strand.
TTTATCTCCGAATGTTGAAGGTTGAAAGTTACAAGTTGAATGATGACCAACAACCTTTGCCTGACTTTCAACCTGGAACCTTGAACGTGAAACTTGTCTTTGCTACCCGCCCCTCTGCACTCGCCCGCTGGCAAACCCAGTGGGTGATTTCTGCTTTGCAGGCTGCCCACCCCGGCCTGGCCTGCGCGGAAAAGGTCATCACTACGCAGGGCGATGAAATCCTGGACAAACCCCTGCCCGAGATCGGCGGCAAGGGACTTTTTACGCAAGAACTCGAAAGCGAATTGCTCTCCGGCGCGGTCCATTGCGCCGTGCATTCCCTCAAGGATTTGCCTGTCGAAAACCCCGATGGTTTAACTGTAGGATGCGTACCGATCCGCACCGAAGTGCGGGATGCGCTGATTTCAGCCAAAGGATATACCCTCGAATCTCTACCCCCCGCTTCGGTGATCGGGACCTCGAGCCTGCGGCGCGCTGCTCAGCTTTTATCCATCCGCCCGGACCTGACCACCGCCTCCCTGCGCGGCAACGTGGACACCCGTCTGCGTAAGGTGCTCGAAGGACAGTACGATGCTATTATTCTGGCTGGCGCAGGGCTGACCCGTTTGGGATTGGAATCTCATGTCACCGAATGGCTATCACTGGATGTGATGCTGCCCGCTCCCGGTCAGGGTGCGCTGGCGATCCAGTGCCGAGCCGATGATACTGAAATGCTCTCACTGCTGTCGGCTTTGGAAGATACGCCAACTCGCGCCGCAGTGACCGCCGAACGCCAGTTCCTGTTGGGGCTGGGCGGAGGCTGTGCGGTGCCGGTGGCGGCTTACGCAGTGGTTAGCGGTCCGCAGTCAGTTATCAGCTTGACGGGCCTGGTGGCTTCGATAGATGGAAAGCAAATTGTTAAAGTTTCTAGCGAAGACGCTAACCCGTTTGAGCTTGGAAAAAGTTTGGCGCAGGAGGCCATCGCTCAAGGTGCTGGCGAAATCCTGAAAGTGGTTACTGAAAACTGATCACTGGTCACTATGAAAGTACTGATAACCCGCCCCCGCACGCAAGCCGACTCATTTGCCAACGCTCTCGCTGATGCTGGCTTCAAGCCGATCTTCTTCCCAGTCATTGAAATTCGCCCCTTTGAAGAGAACGTGGCGCTCGACCGGGCGATTGAGAAATTAAGTTGTTATGACTGGATCGTGTTCACATCGGTCAATGGAGTGGATGCGTTTTTTGCACGTGTAGTTTCTCCCTCTCCCTTAGGGAGAGGGGGAAGGGGTGAGGGTATTCGGGTCGCTGCTATCGGACCTAAGACCGCCCAAGCCCTCATCTCACGTGGCGTTACCCCTGACTTTGTCCCTGACGAATACATTGCTGAAGCCATTTTGCCCGGCCTGGGCGACCTGCGCGGACGCTGGGTGTTACTGCCACGCGCCGAGATCGCCCGCAAGGCGCTGCCAGAAGCAATTGCGGCAGTAGGCGGGATGGCCCACGAGATTGCCGTGTACCAAACCGTCCGGGCAGAACCCGACCCGGATGGGCTGTCGGCCTTGAAGTTCGGGGTGGATGCGGTGACATTTACCAGCCCATCCACAGTCGAGAATTTTGTCGAGATCGTCCGCCGCGCGGGACTCGATCCCATGCATCTTCCAGGAGATCCCAAAATCGCCTGCATCGGTCCGATCACCCAAAAAGCCGCCGCAGAAGCGGGTTTTGTGGATATTTTTGTGGCGGAAGAATATACCACTGAAGGGCTTGTGGAATTGCTACAGAAAGCATAAAGCGGAGAAATTATGACACTGGATGAACTTAAAAATCGTCAATCGAAACGTCCCCGCCGCCTGCGCCAGACTGAGGCCCTGCGCTCGATGGTGCGCGAGACCGAACTGAATCCCCGTGATTTGATTTACCCATTGTTTGTGCGACATGGGGAAGGCCGCACACCGATCTCATCCATGCCTGGTATCGCACAACTCTCCGTAGACGAAGCCGTTCGTGAAACAGAGAAAGCCGCCAAGCTGAGTATCCCGGCGGTGATCCTGTTTGGCATTCCGGCAGAGAAAGACCCGGTTGGTTTGGAAAACTTCGCCCACAACGGAATTGTCCAGCAGACCATTCGTGCCATCAAGAAAGAATTTCCCGAAATGGTAGTGGTGACCGATGTCTGCCTGTGTGAGTACACCGACCACGGGCATTGCGGGATTCTTAATGTCAGTGGCAACGGGTTGCCAACCCGTCCGCACACTCATCTTCCCGAAGGCTACGTGCTCAACGACCCGACCCTGGAG
>CAZLOC010000115.1:0-10093 GCA_964560935.1 uncultured Anaerolineaceae bacterium
AAAATTTCGAAAATAGCTTATATTCTACTCAATTGTATATCATTTGACCTGGGTTGTGTTTCCAAACCTTACCATTTCTTCTGATCCCAGCCTTGCTCGCCTCGCAACGGGACAAAAGCCACGGCTGTTTCTGTTTTATTATTAAACTCGTCGCCATGTCTTTCCCATATTTCCAGGATTTGCATGCCTCTTGCCCCTACTGGCAAAACCAAGCGCCCGCAATCTTCTAGTTGTTCCAACAATGCCTTTGGTACTTTTGGCGCTGCAGCGGCCACCAGTATCCCTTGATAGGGTGCAATCCCTGGCCAACCCAGCGAACCATCTCCAAAGTGAACGTGTACATTGTCCATCCCCAACTCTTTGAGCAGTTTGTCGGCCTGTGTTGCTAATTCAGGGAGGAACTCAATGGTGTGTACTTCCTCAGCCAGCATGCCTAGAATGGCTGCCTGATAAGCGGAACCAGTCCCTACTTCCAATACACGCTCATTTCCTTGCAATCTCAAAAGATCGGTCATCAATGCGACAATGTATGGTTGGGATATCGTCTGCCCAAACCCAATTGGCAACGGCCCATCCTCGTAGGCCGCGTAACGATATTCTTCCGGAACGAACAGGTGGCGCGGAACAGTTTCAAATGCAGCTAACAAACGCCTCTCGTGTAGCCCTCTGCGTTCGATTTGTTCCTTGACCATCTGCTTACGTTCGCGCTCGTACTTATCCATCTAACATCCTGGCGATTTGCCGGTCTACTTTGCCCATCGGGTAATCGTCCAATTCCATTAGTTTAACCCATTTCAAACTTTTATTATTGGACATTGAGACCAGTTCGCAGCGATAGGCATGTACAGTGACCCGAAAATGAGTGTATGCGTGTTGGACGACTCCCAGCGCTTCATTTCTTTGGACCTTGAGCCTGTATCCCGTTTCCAATGCGGATTCTAAACCTTCAGCTGGCTCCTCTTCAACCCGCCCGTTTGGGAATTCCCACATCCCGCCCAGCAGCCCCTTCGAAGGGCGTTTCGCCAGCAACACCTCCTCGTGGGGCGCATCAGCAATTTGCCTCACAATTACCCCCGCCGCATGGAAGTAATGTGGCGTCTCCTTTTTGGGCTTCGAGACAGGGCGTTTTTCTTGTGTACCGTTTGCGCGTGATACACAAATTTCCATTAACGGACAGATCAGACAACGTGGATTCTTTGGCAGGCAAATTGTAGCGCCCAGGTCCATCAATGCCTGGTTGTAGTCTCCCGCCTGCCCCTTGGGGAGGTGTTCTGCAGCCAACTCCCATAAGATTTTTTCCCCGGCAGATGAGTGGGCTGGTTCACTAACATCAAAGAGACGGGCAAATACGCGCCGCAAATTGCCATCCAGTGTAGGCTCGTCCATGCCGAAAGCGATCGAGGCAATCGCGCCGACGGTATAGCGTCCGATGCCAGGAAGCTTGCGCAGCGCACTTAGGTCATGCGGTAGCTTGCCAGCGTATTGCTCGTGGACAATCTGAGCTGCTTTGTGTAGGTTGCGGGCGCGGCTATAGTAGCCCAGTCCTTCCCAGGCATTGAGTACATCCTGTTCAGACGCTTTTGCCAGGTCTGTGATCGTGGGGAATAGTCGCATCCAGGTTTCGAAATAGGGGATGACAGTCTCCACGCGTGTCTGTTGCAGCATGATCTCGGAGACCCACACGGCATACGGGTCGGTGGCTCCACGCCATGGTAAAGAGCGGCCATGTTGGCGGTACCAGGTCAAAAGTCTGGATGCGAGGCGAGACATCATGCGTATAACCAATATGGAACGTCGATTCTGAACTTACGGCGAACAAGGCGTAAGCGCGAAGGCAGAGAGGTAGGCGAAGTCTGCATTTGGGAAAGCCAGTACTCTGGCCTCAATGTAGTTCTCTCGCTCGCAACCCAGAATAAGCACATCTTCCCCGTGGACATTCTCATTTGGCGATCCTTTGATAGGAAAGACCACTTCGTAGGCTTTCTCGTTGAGCAGCAGAAAACCGAGCCTTGGGAAGTCGCGGGGCGCATAGGATGGCCAGGGAGTTGAAGAACTCATGCCTGTACCACGCCCAAAGTAACGCGGATACAGCAAACGTCCCACAGTGGTGATTGTGCCAGTCTGTTCTGAAAAAATTTGGATTTCTGCACCATTGGTATTTAATCCTTGAACGGTTGCTATTTCCGCAATTTGCGCTTGGAGTGCGTCTGGTTCGAGGTTGGGATAGCGGGGTGGCGGATTGATGCTTTCCGCGATCCAGGGGATAGCCCCGATCAGCGCAAACGATATGGCAAGCAGGAAAGATGTTGAAGCGAATTTCCTTTTATCAACCAATGGTTCCGTGTTTTTTGCAATGTCCGTGTCCAGAGAACGGGCTCCAAATATTTTTGCCAACCAGAGCAAAATTTCGGCAAAACCAATCCCGAAGTAGAAGTAAGCGATCCAATCGGCGGGCAGGTCGTAGCGCCAACCGGAGAAGCGGCCGATCCCATTGGCCAGGGCGTATCCCAGGTTGAAGGCCAGCGGCAGCAACCCTGCCCAGCGCCAGCGTCGCCAGGCTGCGCCAAATCCGATAGCGATGATGCCAAGATAGCCAAGCAGCAGGAGACCGTTGTACCAGGCCAGGGTGCCGTCGAAGGAAGTCCAATACAGATTGATGGGAGCGCGTAGTCCATTGAAAGGAGCGATTAAGGGCAATGCCAACAGCCCGCCGACTTCTGTGGCCAGGAAGTGGTTAGCGATGAAGCCTGCCACAAAACCGGGATCTTTGAGTGCAAAGGTGACCAGGATCTGGCTCAGACTTTTTCCTTCCAGGTTTATGCTGTTGAAATCAAGATTGCCGGTGTAGGCATATTGGCTGGCCAGCACTTGATATTGGAAAGGTGCGTCGAAAGCGAACTTTCCGATGCGCAGATAGTTGTGTGTCAGCCAGGGCGCTACACTGATGGCCAGGCCCAAAGTGAAAAGGAGCAAGGGAACCAGCCAGGGACGTTTGTGTGAACGCAGGGTCAGGAGGACAACCAAGAACAGAATCGGCAGGATCAGCATTGATTGCGTGCGTAACAGCAACAGGATACCGAACACGCCTCCGGCAATGAAGGCGCTACGCTTATCCTTTTTCTCCAACCAGTGGAAGGCGAACAGGCAGGCCAGTAAAATCAACAACAGGGTGGGGATGTCAACCAAAAGAATCTTGGTATTGGAGACACGCGTATCTGAAGAAACCAGCAGGCTGGTCCATTCACGGAAGATGGCCAGCAGCGCGATGGTCACGCCCGCAGTGTGGCTATGTAACCGCCTACCTAAAGCGTAAAAGACAACAGGGAACAGCGCCAGGACCAGGGTTTGCCCAAGGATGATCCGGTTGTAATTTTCGTTGAAGAGCAGGTGTAGCCCTGTAAGGAAGATGATATACAATGGGCGGGTTGGGATTTCCCCGGTGTAGTCCGTGCCGATCAGCAGGCTGTGTGCCATGTAATCGTAATAGCCCGAATCCGAGTAGGGCAGTGGCATGTTAGTGGGCGGGTCGATTGGGAAGTAGAAGCTGTTCTTCAGCGCTTCGTTGGGCACACTCAGCCAGATCCCTACAGCCAGTAACCAGATGAGCGTGCCGATGAGGATGTCTGCCCGGCGTGGATTGCGTTTGAAAAACGGGAGCAGGCTGGAGGTCAGGAACGTAGCGCCGCCCAGAAGCGCGAGTCCCAATTGCCAGCCCTGGATGGGTACTCCCGGCTCGCCCCAGTAGGCAGGGTCGGGCGTCGTGCCCAGTTTTGTCAGACCGACAAAGCCAAAAACGAGGAGCAAGATACCCAAGGCGATCAAGGCGGGCCTGCCTGCTTCAAAAGTAGCTTTGTGGATGCCAAACCGCAGGGCGAGCAACCAGAGTGCTGATTGGATACTAAAGACAAGGATGAACGCCAGGAGCGGCCATGCGCGTTCGAAGAAGGGTAAGTAGCTCGCGGGATCAAGCCAGCGCAACAGAAAGGACCCGATGCCTGCTACCGTTGCCAGGATCGGGAAGATTGCCGACAGGACCCCGTATAGCCTTGGCCGGGAGGCCGGATCAAGCCAGCGGACACGGAAATCCGCCTTACGCCAGGAAAGGTACGTTGCTGTTGCGGTAACCCCAACTGCCGCCAGCAAAGGCAACAACAGCGCCCAGCGTGCAGCCGTAAATCCCAGGATCAGGCTTGTACCTTCATTCGGGATGCGCAAGAGGCCAAGTAAACAGGCCGCTGCTTCCAAAAACGCCAGTAGGAAGAACAGCGGCCAGAAATTCAGCAATCTATTTTGATTGTCTTTCATACGGACTTAGAATTGAAAGCCTCCCCGAGCCGGGATGACCTTATACGAAAAGTTTTGCACATAACCAAAAAGTTGTTCTTGCAGGTTCACCCATTCTGGTGAATCCAGAACGGTTTGGGCTCGTTGTACGGTGTCAGCTAGCAATCCAACCTGAATCTGAGGGTATTGGCCGTAAATGGTCGCCCAGGCTTCAATGGGCTGCAATCCCAGTCTTTGCACTCCTGGTACAAACTCTCCAATTACAAATTCAAAATATTCCTGATCGCGATCAGGCGAAATATCCCAGGTCATTAAAACTTTAACCGGCACTTCTTTCTCCTAGCTGCGTTGGTAATCCAGTACAATGACATGCGTTTCATCCGGCAGCCCGCTTTTGAATACCTTTAAGGAAGGCTGCTTATCCGTACTGCCCAGCCCCATCTCTTTCAAAAATTTGTCCAATGAATCCAGACTTAATTTCGCATCCGGTGTGGCGTAGTGCATCGGGATGACAATGTTGGGTTCCAGCAGACTGATAACTTCCGCCGCTTTGGCTGCATTCAAACCGCCTCCACCGCCAACCGGGACAAGCGCAACGTTGACAGTGCCCAGGGCTTCCACTTCGGTTTGCGTAAGAACCTTGTCCAGGTCTCCCAGGTGCGCTACTGTGATCCCATCATAGTCAAATACGTAAAGCGTATTTCGGAGTTCACTGTCATCCTCCTTGCCGTGACCATTGGTCTGCACGCCGGTTATAAAAACGCCGCCAATTTCAAACTCGCCAGGGCCGGTTATGACGTGTGAGGTGCCTTTGACAGCGTTGGTGTTGTTGTGCCCGCTTGCATGGTGGCTGATGGTGACGATGTCGGCTTTGAGTTTTAGGGAGTCGTAACCGATGGAACTGTGATCGTATGGATCCGTCACCACCGTAGCCATGCTCCGTTCAGCGAGGCGAAAGCATGAATGTCCGTACCAGGTAATTTCCATAGTGAGTAATAACCTCCGGAGGTTTATTATACACGTAACTATTTTATAGAGCGAGGACAGGTTGATGGTATGAGTTTCTAACCAGGATAAAAGTACATTGATGCAGGCAGTTCTGCTGCCTCAGTGGTAAACTAGGCAGTCTAGAGCAATACGCTTTCCGAGATACTCAACATGACAGAATATGCCAACAAAGAATCACTATCGGCAAATGTGGCTATTTTTGTACAGCCTGTCCGATTGGTGTTTCGCCGCCTTTTCAATATCGCATTGACGCTGTTTGCGATCGCATATATTACATCCTTTGGTTTGATCCTGGCCGAGCGCGGACGAGATCATCTTCCTCCCGAACCGTTAGACGCTGCGGCGCAGTCTTTTCTACGGACAATCCAATTTTTCGTTGATCATCCGCAGTCATATTACTGGCAAAGAGCAGATATCCCCGCCTTTACCCTGGTATCGGACATTCTGGTCAATAGCGCCGGCTTGCTGCTGATCGCACTGGGCGTTGCATTCATCGTTGGTGTCTCGCTAGGGATTGGCGCAGCTGTTTCCAGGAACAAATTATTTTCTACACTTATTGTGGTTCTGTCAACGCTTGGAATCTCCATGCCAAGCTTTTTGCTTGCGATGTTGTTTTGGGTTGCAAATATCCAAGCGCATCGCTCCTTTGAGATGGAAGTATTGCCATCGGCGGGCTTCGGCTGGGACTCGCACTTGATCATGCCCGTTTTAGTCCTGGCAATGAGACCACTGGCGCAAATTGCCCAGGTCACTTACGTCTCCTTGACGGATGTCCTGGGGCAGGACTATATCCGCACAGCACGCGCCAAGGGTTTGCACGAACGGGTCGTCCGCAATGTACATGCCCTACGCAACGTGCTCATCCCGGTGCTGACCACAATCGGGACTTCTTTGCGCTTTTCACTGGCAAGTTTACCGGTTGTGGAGCTTTTCTTTGATTGGCCGGGAGTGGGTCTTACCCTATTGCATGCAATAGATTTGGGAATGTCTTCTTTCGTAACCGATTTGATCTTGTCATTGGGAATATTCTTTTTAGCGGTCAATCTCCTGATTGAATTCGTTTTCCCTCTCATTGATGCTCGCCTGAGAAGCGATGGGGACGAGCAGGAACACGAAGATCGATCAACATTTGCGGACTGGGTGCGCGGTCTTGTTCAAGGTATCCAAGCCTGGATACGGAGGGTGCGTGGCCTTACCGGTCAGAGCGTATCAACTCTGCCTGCTTTGCCAGCCCTGCCAGATTCTCCTGATGGCGATAAATCGATTGATATTCCTTATAGCCGCATTCGGATATTCTCGCGTATATTCAAAAACCTTTCGCTCATCCTTGGTTCCATACTGATCCTTGGGTTGACGGGTTTGCTGCTATTCGGTGGCCGCCTGACACCGGTCAGTCCCTATGAAACGAACAATGTCATGATCATTGAGGGTGAGATCGGCGCGCCTCCATTCCCGCCATCTACGGTTTTCCCCTGGGGAAGTGATTATGTGGGACGCGATATCCAATCACTGGTTTTGAATGGCGCCCGGCAAACGCTATCTTTAGCCTTCTTCGGGATGGCAGCGCGTCTGTTCCTTGGCATAATTTTAGGGACGGTCGCCGGTTGGAAACGGGGCACTTGGCTGGATCGTTTTATTTCCGGGGCGGTGGGTGTCTGGGCGGCTTTCCCCGTTACCTTGTTTGCTATGCTCTTGATCCAGGGATTGGGCATTCAGCAGGGGATGTGGGTCTTTATCGTTGCGATTTCTGTGGTGGGGTGGGGTGAAGTTGCCCAGATCGTGCGCGGACAGGTGATCAGCCTCAAACCGCAGCCATATATCGAATCGGCCCGTTCGGTCGGCGCCCGCCCGGTTCAGATCCTTAGCCGGCATGTATTGCCAAACTTGATGAATTCCCTGATTGTCATGGCGGTTCTGGAAACCGGCGGAATCTTGATGTTGCTGGCCGAGTTGGGTTATCTCAATATCTTCCTGGGTGGTGGATTCCAGGCTATTATCGCGGATACCGGGACGTCGTCACTAGCTGTATATTTCTCCGATGTGCCGGAGTGGGCTTCTTTGATCGCCAATGTACGCAACTGGTGGCGCAGCTATCCCTGGATGGCGCTGTATCCGGGAGCAGCATTTTTCCTGTCGATTATCGCGTTCAATATCCTGGGAGAAGGACTGCGCCGATTTCTGGACGAAAGCCAGGCGAATTTGAGTCGTTTGTTCAACCGCTATACGTTTTCCGCTGGGATTGTAGTGATTCTGGCTTTGACTCTCCTACTTCAAGCCAGCACACCCTTAGGCCAGTATCGACCGGAAGGCCTGAAATTCGATCCACAACGCGTCATGAAGGATATCGAGGCATTGTCCTCTTATGAGTATCAGGGCCGTGAAACCGGCACGCCAGGTACGGAGCTTGCAGCGCAGTATATCGCCAAACGCATGGAAGAGAATGGCCTTTTGCCTGCCGGGGAAAAACAAACCTACTTGCAAGCTTTATTGAGACCTCGCCGTCATTTGACCGAGACGCCTCTGTTAGCCCTCGTTGGTGAAGACGGCGAGGCTGACTTGGGGTTTAAGTATCGCCAGGATTTTGCAGAGCTTGCAGGGACAAAGCGTTATGGAGAAGCACAGGCTACCATTTTAGGGATCGCTTTTGGACCACTGATCACTGATACGGGATCACGGGATCCTTATAGGTTGTTGAATACCGAGACGCGCGATCATATCTTGATTGTTCGCGGTGAAGATTATGAGAAAATCGATGGCATTGCTGTCCCAGGAATATTGATTGTCGCAGATGACCATTTTTCAATCGAACGGAAAGATTTATATCCGGCGGAGATTTCCTCTACGCAGCGCTTGCGTGATGTGCCAACCATGATCATTTCTACTGAACTGGCCGAAAGGCTTTTGGCTACGGCTGGCAGCAGTTTATCTATGTTACAGGAGATGGGGAGCACGCTGGATGTGAATCAGAGCGCTTATACCGACGAAGGTGTGACTGTCAGGATGACAATCAATGCGCAGTTGTACGAAGATTACTCAAATGACAACTACATCAATGTGATCGGGGGCATCCCGGGAGAAGGATATTTATCCGGAGCGCAAGATCAGGTCATCATTGTCAGCGCGTACTATGACGGGCTGGGAATTGGCCCGGATGGGCAATTCTACCCGGGCGCAAACGATAATGCCAGCGGCGTCGCTGTGATGCTGGAACTGGCTCGCCTGATGACGGAAAGCGCCTATAAGCCGGAGAAAACGATGATATTTGTTGCCTGGGCGGGTGGAGAACGGGGTGAAGGCTTGAGTGTAGTCAATGTGATGAATGCCAGGCCGGGGGCGAACCAGCTCACCGTTGAAGTTGTTTTCGAGTTATCCGGCGTGGGCTATGGAACCGGGAACTCCATCGCGCTGGGCGAAGAAAGCAGCTACCGGCTGGTCAGGTTGTTTCAGAGTGCAGCGGGAAAATACAATGATGCGACAACTACGCGCGGACGTGGTCCACATTACGGAGGGGAATCCGGTTCCAGCTTTGGCGACCGTTCTGCATTGACGCTTTCAGTGAGTTGGGATGGTTCTGATGCGCTGGCGCATACAGCGCGTGATGTGCCAGCTATAATCGACCCCGAAAAGTTATTTCAGGTTGGGCGCAGTTCGCTGTTGACTCTCATGGTTCTCAGCCGGGAAACGACTTACTGATAACCAGGCGCGCGATTTACGAAAATCATTTTTAGGAATTGCGCTGTGGTAAAATTGGAACAATTGTTCCTATAAACCCACCCCTACCAAATATTATGGAATTCAAACTTAACGCTCCCTTTCAGCCCACCGGTGACCAGCCGGAAGCCATCCAACAACTCGTACAAGGCATCCAAAACGGAAGCAGGCACCAGGTTCTGCTGGGTGCGACCGGCACCGGTAAAACGTTCACGATTGCTTCTGTCATCCAACAGGTGCAAAAACCGGCGCTTATCATGGCGCACAACAAAACCCTGGCGGCGCAGCTGTACGCTGAGTTCAAAGATTTCTTCCCTGAGAACGCCGTTTCCTATTTCGTTTCTTACTACGACTACTACCAGCCGGAAGCCTATGTGCCGCGCCACGACCTGTATATCGAGAAAGAGACCGAGATCAACGAGGAGATCGAACGCCTGCGCCTGGCTTCGACCACCGCGCTCATTTCGCGTAAGGATGTCATCATCGTGGCTTCGGTCTCGTGCATCTATGGTCTTGGCAGCCCGGAAGAATTTGGCAGAGGGACAGTCACGCTGCGGACGGGCGAGATCTACCGACGGAACGCTCTCATCCGGCAGTTAGTCGAATCCCAGTATTCGCGCAACGATCTGGACCTGCGGCCTGGTACCTTCCGAGTGAGAGGCGACACGCTGGAGATCGTCCCCGCTTACGAAGACAAACGCGGGTACCGCATCACCTTCTTTGGGGATGAGGTCGAGCGCATCATGCAGTTCGTCCCATTGACCGGGGAAGTGTTGGACGAACCCGAAGAAGCCTCGATTTATCCTGCCAAGCACTACCTGACCGAAGGCGACAAGCTCAAAGATGCCATCCACGACATCGAAACGGAACTCGAAGAGCGGCTGGCGTTGTTCAAACAGGAGGGCAAACATCTGGAAGCCCAACGCATCGAGCAGCGCACGCGTTATGACCTTGAAATGCTCAAGGAAGTTGGTTACTGTTCCGGCATCGAGAATTACTCGCGCCACCTGGACCAACGCCCAGCGGGCACGCATCCCTGGACGATGATCGACTTCCTGCCCAGCGATTACCTGCTGGTGATCGACGAGAG
>CAZLOC010000116.1:0-10074 GCA_964560935.1 uncultured Anaerolineaceae bacterium
TACGACGACGCCTTCGACCTGACCGTCAAGGCCGCGCAGGAGTTCGGCTGGTACTGCCGCAACACGGGCTACAACCCCTTCACCGCCGAGGGCAAGAAGACCGCCGCCTTCGAAATTTGGGAGTACATGCAAGACGCTATCGGCACAGCGCCCTTCACGGTCTTCGTCTCGGTCGGCGATGGCAACATCATCTCTGGCATCCACAAGGGATTCAAGGATTTGTTGGAACTGGGCTGGATCGAGACTATGCCGCGCCTCATCGGCGTGCAGGCGGATGGATCCGCAGCGGTGGCCAATGCGTTTCGCGCGGGGACCGAGGAAATTGTTCCCGTTTCGGCGACCACCCTGGCCGACAGCATCTCCGTCGACCTGCCGCGCGATGGCGTGCGCGCGGTGCGTGCGGCGCGCGATACCGGCGGGACGTACATCACCGTGTCGGACGAGGAGATCCTGTCCGCAATTGCGGAACTCGGCAGTGCCGGCGTTTTCGCGGAACCGGCCGGAGCCACGTCCTATGCCGGGTTGGTCAGGGCGGCAGGCTCGGGCGTAGTGGGAGGCGATGATCCCATCCTGGTGTTAAATACTGGTAGCGGGCTGAAAGACGTCAAAGCGGCCATGCAGGCTGTCGTCGAAGCGCCCATCATCGAACCCACACTGGAGGCTGTCAAGAAGCTGTTATGAAACCCGACTGGAGTTTACCGTTTCGTTACGTAGTCGGAGCGCTGGCATTCGTTGCATTTGTCGCGTTTTTATTCTACGCGCGTGAAGCGGTGAGCGCCCTGGTGATCGCTGCGTTTTCAGCTTATTTGATCAACCCGGTGGTGGCGTTTCTGCTCGAGCGGACGCGGTTTTCGCGGGCCTGGGCGGTCAACATCGTCTATTTCTCGGCCCTGGTTTTACTGGTAGGTTTGCCCGCTTCATTAACGCCCGTCTTTTTCAACGAAGCGCAACTGGTTGTGCAAGACTTGCTGGCTTTGATGACTGAAGTGAATGCGGCGCTGTCGCAGCCGGTTTTGCTTGGCCCTTACGAATTCCATTTCGAGGAATTGGGGCGCAGCCTGACAGAGCTGCAAAATACGGTGCTGTCGCCGCTGCCGGAAGAACTGCTGCAATTGCTGGAATCCACATCCATAGGGGTGTTGTGGTTTCTGGTCGTCATGGTCTCTGTGCACCTGTTCCTTTCGCATTGGCCAAAAATGCGCGACTGGCTGCTGGGATTGGCGCCGGCTGCCTATCAGGACGAAGTGCGTGAACTTTACCGGCGCATCTGTCAGGTGTGGATGGCTTACCTGCGCGGACAGATCGTGCTAATGTTGATCGTTGGCGTGGTCTTTACGATTGCCTGGGCGATCATCGGCATTCCCGGCGCGCTGGCGCTGGGCGTGGTTGCTGGCTTCTTTACGCTGGTGCCGGATGTCGGTCCGTTTTTGGCGGCTACGCTGGCGGTCGGTGTGGCCCTGCTGGAAGGTTCCAATTGGATACCGCTTTCGAACTTCTGGGTTGCGGGCATCACGCTGGCTACGTACCTGGTTTTGATCAACCTGAAGAACTTCTGGCTGCGCCCATATGTGATGGGTCGCAGCGTGCACATGAACGAAGGTCTGGTGTTTATTGCCATCATGGCGGCCACCATCCTGGCAGGCATTATGGGCGCGCTATTGGTTGTACCTGTGCTGGCGACGGTGGCGGTGGTTGGTGAATATATCCGCAGGCGTGTGCTTGGTTTTCCGGCCTTCGACGAGGGCAGTGAGGTCCAGTTTGTCATGTCGGCCGAAGAACCAAAACCGATCCGCCGCAGGCGTAAGAAAGCCGTGGATAAGGAAGAACAGAAATAATGAAAATCGTTTATTCCATCGTCGCCCCTATTTACAACGAAATTGATAATTTGCCCGAACTCTACCGCCGGATTTCGGGGGTAATGGAATCTTCGGGCGAAACCTGGGAACTGGTGTTCGTGGACGATGGCTCCACGGATGGCTCCACCGACAAAATCCGCGCACTTGCCAAAGCTGACAATCACGTACGCCCGGTGATTTTCGCGCGCAATTTCGGGCATCAAATTGCGGTCACGGCGGGATTGGACTATTCCCGTGGGGATGCCATTGTCATCATCGATGCGGACTTGCAGGACCCGCCTGAAGTCATCCTTGAGTTGGCGGAAAAATGGCGGGAAGGCTACGAAGTGGTCTATGCGGTGCGCGCCGAACGCGAAGGTGAATCCTGGTTCAAGAAATTCACTGCTGCCCTGTTCTATCGCATTATCCTCCGTATCACGGATGTGAAAATCCCACTCGATACGGGCGACTTCCGCCTGCTCGATCGTAAGGTTGTGAACGTAATGAATTCCATGCGCGAGCGTCATCGCTTCCTGCGTGGTATGGCTGCCTGGGTGGGTTTCAAACAAATTGGCGTGGAGTATAAGCGCGCCGCCCGTCATGCGGGTGTCACCAAATATCCGTTCAAAAAGATGTTACTTCTTGCCTTGAACGCGGTCACTAGTTTTTCGTATTTTCCTTTGCAGGTGGCAACCTATGTAGGGTTCTTCGCGGCGGGAATAGCCATCCTTGCCATCCCGGTGGTCATCATCATGCGTATGACCGGTTCGCAAGCTTTCATCGGGCAGACAACCACCTTGATTTCGGTGCTCTTCCTTGGCGGCGTGCAGTTGATTTCGTTGGGTATTCTAGGTGAGTACATTGGTCGTCTATATGATGAAGCTAAAGGCAGGCCCTTGTATATCGTCCGTGAAGCGCCGGAAGATCAGTAACCACTTTCAGTAAATCACGAGATGGCTGGGAGAAGCCCGAAAATGGGGGTGCGGAGCGGGCGTACGCCCGCTCCGCACCCCCATTTTCGGGTATTTTGTCAACTTTCGTGAAGTACTGACTTTATCCAACCGGCTCTCTGACCAGGCAATGAGTTTCAGCCGAGAGCCGCATTTTTCTGAGTCGATATGAATTTATCTTTCCTCCGCAATAAAACTTTCATGCGTTCCATGCTGTCCCTGGCGATCCCGGTGGCGTTCCAGCAGTTCATTACCGCCAGCCTGAACATGGTGGATGTGATCATGGTCGGCCAATTGGGTGAAGCCTCCATCGCTGCCCTGGGACTTGCCAACCAGGTCTTTTTCCTGCTGATCCTGTTCTTATTTGGCGTCACCAGTGGCATGGCGATTTTTACAGCTCAGTTTTGGGGTAAAGGAGATGAAGAGAACATTCGCAAGGTATTAGGTATTTGTTTGACGGTTGCCTTGTCCGTCGGTTTGCTGTTTACGCTTGCGGCTACGCTTATCCCCGAGACGGTGCTGGGCTTCTACACTGAAGACCCAGAAGTCATCGCCCTCGGCAGCAGTTACTTGCGCATCGTCGGCTTTTCCTACGTGTTCATGGCAATCACCACTTCCTATTTTGCCGTTTTACGCAGTATTACGCTTGTAAAAATTACGGTCATCGTCAGTGTCATTGCCATTGTCCTTAAAACCAGTCTGGGTTACCTGTTGATCTTCGGCATCGGCGGGTTTCCCGCGCTCGGCGTGCGCGGCGCTGCCATCGGTACCACCTTTGGCTGGGTGTTTGAAGCCGTATTGATTATCATCCTGGTCTATGCGCTCAAAACTCCCCTGGCGGCCAACCCCATCACATTCTTTCGCTTTGAGCGTCCTTTCCTCGGCAAAGTATTAAAAACAGCCATGCCTGCTGCTGCCAATGAAGTCTTCTGGTCCGTAGGCATCACCATCTACAATGCAGTCTATGCCCGCATCGGTACGGACGCTATCGCTTCTGTGCAGATCAGCGCCACGCTCGAAGAAATTGCCTTTGTGTTCTTCATTGGATTGGGAAATGCCTGCGCGATCATGGTTGGCAACAAGATTGGGGCAAACGAAAAGGAGGTTGCTTTCGAGTATGGCCGCCGTTTTACTATTCTCACGGTAATGGTGGCCTTGTTCGCTGGTTTAATTATCCTGCTCTTGCGTGGGCCAGTGGTCAGTCTCTACGAAATTTCGCCGCTTGCCGCTGAAAATGCCCGCCGGCTGATGCTGATCTTTGCAGCTTCGGCCTGGTTGCGTTCCATCAACTTCATCTTGTTTGTCGGCGCACTCCGGGCGGGGGGCGATACGCGCTTTGCCATGTTCATGGAACTCTTTTCCATTTGGGCGATTGGTGTGCCGGCTGCGCTGATCGGCGGTTTTGTGCTGAGGCTCCCCGTCTACGGCGTTTACATGCTGGTGCTGCTTGAGGAACTGGTCAAGGTGTTCATCATTACGCGCCGCTATCTCTCACGGAAGTGGATCCACGACCTCGTAAACGTCCCAGAAACGATTTGAGTTCGCCCAGCCGTTCCTGGCTGACATCTGCCAGCAAAAGCGTCACCCCAAATGAAACCAAGACGACGGTGATAACGAAGAAGACTGCTTCCTCGATGGGCAGGACCCCGAGAAAAATCCCGGTGGACTGTGACGGATCGATCGTCCACGTTCCCGAGCCAATGGCAAGCGCATCCATCGCGGACAAATAACCTGCTCCCGTTAAGATGACCGTTCCCAGCAGTCGTCGGTAGTGCCACAAGATGTCCGCGCCGAAGGCCAACTGTGGGGCGATGGCGGGCAGCGCCCAGGCCAGCGTGATGGCGAGGTACGTCCCCGGTCGCCAGCCTGAAAGCAACACGAAGAGAGAGACCATCCAAAGTGCGGCCAGCAGGCCCAGGGTCCAGGTGCGCAGCGCTTTGTTGGGCGTGAAGGGCTTTTCGGGAGTAAGCACCTTCCTGCGCGCCAGCGTCCACCACCACAATCCGACCACCAGCGTTTCCAGCACGAAGAAAGTGTATTCCTCCAGCGGGACGTAACCAAACACGACCCCGGTGACCAGTTCCGGGTTGTAGTACCACACGCCCGTTGCGACGAGATAGTTGTCCCAGGGTGTGGTGTAGATCACTGCCAGAACAATATGGGTCAAGATGCCCAGCCAGATTTTGCTAGCATTAAATCCGGGTGTTGGGCGAGCCCGCTCACGCCAGTTGACGAAGAGCAAGAGCAGGATAGGGATTACAAGGAAACGAAGTAGGAAGCCGAAATAGGTCATAAATTTTCACCACAAAGAACACGAAGAGCACGAAGGGATGACAAAAGTTTTCTTTGTGTGCCTTTGTGCCCGTCGTGCTTAATTTCTTTTAGATACCTTCATCAATACCCCGGGCCGCGGTTCAAGCGTCGCGCCCATGTGGGGATGGATTTTATCTGCGTTGAGGGGGGAAAATTCAAAGTTTTTCAGCAGGTATGCCAGCGCCAGCCGCGCCTCGGCCTGACCAAAGGCCGCGCCGATGCAAGCCCGCGGTCCGCCGCCGAAGGGAACATAGGAAAAGGGCGGCGTTTTTCGTCCGCGCTCGAAGCGCGCCGGGCAGAACCCGTCTGCGTTCTCCCAGATGGCCGGGTCGCGATGGGTGAGATAGATCGAGTAGAACATGCGCTCACCTGCGGGAATAGTGCCACTTTCGAATTCCATGTCTTCCGCCACCATGCGGTTGCCGATGTGAATGGGTGGATACAGCCGCAGCGCTTCCTTGATGACCTGGTCGAGCAGCGGCGGCCTGTCGTTATGTTCCAATTCTTTTACAAGCTGCCGGTGAATTTCGGGGTGCTGCCCGAGCAAAGCGAAGACCCAGGCCAGCAGGGCGGTGGAGGTGTCGTGCCCGGCGATGAGCATGGTCAGCATCTGGTCACGGATGGCCTCATCATCCAGCCCGGCGTTGATCAAGCGTTGGAGCAGATCGTGTTTTATGTCATTCTCCCGAAGGAACACCGGGACGGTGTGAGCGACCGTAAGCCGTCCGCCCCGTGAGGGCGTCGGCCCGAGACGGGGGAGCGAAGAATCCCGTTCTGTTTTGATGTTTTGCGTGCCGAGCGGAGATTCTTTGTCGCTATCGCTCCTCAGAATGACATCACTTTTTAATTTTGTTCTTCGTTCGGAGATAATTTGATAAAGGTAATTGTCCAGTACCCGCAATTGTTTGCGATATCCCGGCCTGGGTATCTTCCGCCACAAAATCCATGCTCCTGGCGAAATGTATTGTATGGCTTTCAGGATGGGCGTCCAGATGCGCGAAATATCATGCCATACATCCACGCTGAAGAGCGCCTGCATGATGATTAGCAGGGCGATTTTGCGGCTTTCGACCAGCATATCCACTACTTGGCCGTCCTGCCAGGTGGCGGTGACACGCTCCGTCTGCACCAACATCATTTGCGTATAACCATCCAGTTGTGATGGATTCAGGGACGGCTCCATCAATTTGCGATAGTGGTCATGCTCCTCGCCATCAGTGACCAGCACGCCGCGCCGCAAGAGATCTGTAACTGGGTCGTGGTTGCGCCAAAGCACTTTTTCGCGCTCGGTGACCAGTACCTTGCGGTTGGCTTCCGGGCCAGCGACCACATACGGCTTGAATCCGGGCAATGGAATCTGAAAAAAATCGCCCACGCGCTCGAAGAGCACGCGCAGCGGCCCGAGTGGGCTTTTATGTTTCAGGAATGATTGCAGGGCCAAACGGCCGGTTTCAGGGTCAAGTCCTTGTTTCATACGCTGACTTCGAGATTTTATAGGCTGCGAGCGCTCGCTCGCGTGCCATGCGGTGGTCCACGATTGGGGCAGGATATCCCGGCACGCTGACACCTTTCTCCCACGGGGCGTGAATGACATCTGTGGGAAGGTACGCTAGTTCGGGCACCCACTTGCGGATGTAAGCCCCGTGCGGGTCGAATTTGCGGGATTGCAGCACGGGGTTGAAAATACGGAAATAAGGCGCAGCATCCGTACCCGTACCGGCCGTCCATTGCCAGCCGCCGTTGTTGGCCGCCAGGTCGCCGTCCAGCAGGTTTTGCATGAACCACCATTCGCCCCAACGCCAGTCGACCAACAGGTCTTTCACCAGGAACGAGGCCGCGATCATGCGCGCCCGGTTGTGCATCCAACCCGTCTCACCCAGTTGGCGCATGGCCGCGTCCACGATGGGGAAGCCCGTGTGGCCTTCAGTCCAGGCTTTGAACTCGTACTCGTCGTTGCGCCAGGGGATGTTTGCCAGCGCAGCATTAAAGGCAGTTTTTGCTACATGTGGAAAATGATACAGGATCTGGATGTAGAACTCGCGCCAGATCAGTTCGTTCAGCCAGACTTCTGCCCCGCGTTTCTCCTCCTCGCTTCTTGCCTGACCCTTCGACAGCCCTTCGACAAGCT
Organism: uncultured Anaerolineaceae bacterium; assembly: GCA_964560935.1. Classification (GTDB taxonomy): domain Bacteria; phylum Chloroflexota; class Anaerolineae; order Anaerolineales; family Villigracilaceae; genus JAABUE01. The sequence continues at coordinate 7,227 of CAZLOC010000116.1, forward strand.
CAGGGCGACGGCTCAGGGCGGCGCTCCTGGCCTGCTGGGCGCTATGGACAGCTTGTCTCAGCCCGAGCATTCCAAAGCGGGTGTAGGGCGAGAGCGCGGATGTGCCGTCAAGGTCCATGCGGTTGCGGTCGTCGGCGTACTGGTAAATTGGGGAGTGGGTAAATTGGTTTAGCCGTTTGTGTGCTTCGGTTTCGCCTGCTGGGAACAGATCGCTGATAGGTGCGTCGGGGATTGGCTCGGATGCGATGCCTTCGGGAGTTGGGATGCGTTCAGGTGCGAATGCAATGTTTATGCTGTTTGGCAGCAGGAACTTCCAGGTCTTCGAATAAGGTGTGTAGACGGTGTAAGGTGTGCCGTCTGCCTTTTTGATGAATTCGGGATGCTGGACGACTTGTCCCAGCACCAGTTGCAACGGCAGGTTGCGAGCGACTTCTGCGTCACGTTTACGGGCGTAGGGCGTGTAATCCTCTTCGGCGATGATCGCGTTCGCACCGGTTTCGGCCAACAGAGAATGCAGGATTTCAACGGGTTTCCCGCTGCGGATTACCAGATAACTGCCGCGTTTTTGCAGGTCCGCATCCAGCGAGCGCAGGCCGTTGAATAGGAAGTTCTGTCGCCGTAGAGGGGTGCGCTGGAACAGGTGTGGATCGAGGATGAAAACCGGGAATACAGGCGCAGCCTCGAGCGCGGCTTGAAGCGCCGGGTTATCCGTCAGCCGCAGGTCCCGGCGAATCCACCAGATAGCTGTCATGAGGTTTCCGGAAGCGCTAATTCGGTCACCGAGTAATGTGTGACTTGATCGTTGATGGTGATGATCAGTTCGCCATCCCTGCTCAGTTCCAGGTAGCCTGCGTTGCTGAGATTGTCTTTGAAGTTCAATGAGCCATAGGCGCGGATGCGTGTGCGACTGAGAAGTGAAAGCGCCAGTTCGCTGGTGATGATGCCAGTCAGTTCAGCGTTGTATTTGCCGGATGTGAAGGTGAAACGGGAGGGGGCGGGCATACCCAGTCCGCGCAGGCCGACAGTGGTGCCGGTGATCTCTTCGCTGCCTTTGAAGGTGTCGCCGTTGGGCATGGCAACCTCGTAGGAGATGTGATAATGCGGCGAACGGCTGTCAAGGCGGGCGGTGACATTTGCACCGGTAGCAGGGTCAGGTTCACTGACAATGTCGCCTGTGGCGTTGAAGTTGGGCTGGTAATAGGCACGTCCGTACGAAGTGGAAGATGCGGCAGTGTAGATGGCGACATATTCTAGCGCTTTGGCACTCTGTCCTTGCGCAAGCATTTCGGGAATGGGAGCCAACCAGGCGGTTTTGTGCATGCGACGGACGATGTAACCCAGTAAGGTGATGCCTTCGGGTGGCAGTTCATAACGGACGGTGTCAAGTAGCATGTGACTTCCTCATATTTCTAAAATGAACAGATTAACTCATTTAGACATTTCTGCTTCGTCAACGAATGTTTCCAGGATTTGTAATACTTCTTCGTTTTCCGGAATATCGCTCATGGCGTGCCCGTAATGAACATAGCGAGCGATGCCCTGTTTGTCCATGATGACTTGGGCCGGCATGCGTCCCAACTTGAACAGGTTGACTTCCTGCCCGTAGCATTTCAAAACGCTATGGGTTGGGTCAGGCAAGCCTATGAAGGGTAGTTTATGTGATTTCCAATACAATCTAAATTCGTCAGGGTTCTCAGGTCCTACGACGATGATCTCGGTTTCTAGAGCCTGAAACTTCGAATAGTCCTGGCGCAACTGCGCCATATGCCGTTGGCAGAACGGTCATATAAAGCCACGGTTGAAGACCAGCAACACATTGGCTTTGTGTTTGAAATCCGAAAGCCTGACTCGCTGCCCGTTGGCATCGGCCAGAGAAAAATCGGGCGCGGGTTGATTAAGTTGGACACGATTACTCATTAGAAACCTCGTTTTTGTCCCTGCCAGGGCGGTGGAACCTGTTCGCGGAATTCTTCCACGCTTGGTCCCTTTAGATTTCCCAATCGCCAGGTGCCGTACAGGTAACTGAGCACCAGCAGAACGATCAACGCAGGCCAGCCTAGCAGGACATTGACAAATGCCAGTTGGCTTGCGGCCTGGGCCTGGAAAAGCGTAACCTGCCAGAACAGGCGGGCAGCGAAGAATATTGTCCATACCAGGGTGACTTCGCTGTAGGCCGGACGCACGCGCGGATGCCAGTACCACTCCAATGGCCAGCGCCGGGCGATGAAGCTCGTCCAGGCGACGAGCGGACGGCGGATAAGCAGGCTGATAAGCGCCAGGGCAAAGGTCATGCCGCCGCTGACCAGGTTGGGGAGGAAGTAGCCTTCCGCCCGCCCTAACAGCCAGACGATGAGGATGGCCAGTCCCACACTGCCAATTCCAGCCAGGGCATACAACAAGGATTGTCCGCGCCACAAGCGCAGGGCGGCGATCAACAATGCCGGTCCGAGCGATGCCCACATGGCGATTTGTAATCCGAAAAGGCTATTAATAAGCAAGAAAATGACCGGCGGCAGGATAGCATCCAGCAGGCTGCCGGTGCCCAGCACCAGACGGAATTCATCCAGAAGTTCACGCCATTTGCTGGTTCGTGGGGTGGATTGGTTTTCAAGCATGTTTGCCCAGCCAGAATTTCTTCCAGTCACCTTGACTGGTATACAGGTTGATCAACGCGTACAGGCTGCCGGCAAAGAAACCAAGCACCAGCATGGCTACTGTCCAGAGCATGGCTATAGGCAGGGATTTCTCGCGGTAGATGATCCAGGCTGAGAACAGCGTGAAGCCGACATATAAGTCTACCAGCGAGACGATACCCCAGGGCATGGAAGCCAGTTGGCTGCCTTCGCCG
>CAZLOC010000117.1:0-10041 GCA_964560935.1 uncultured Anaerolineaceae bacterium
CGTACCGCATCACTACACGTATCTCTGGCATCAAGAACAGGAATACGACTTGTACTCCCCCGCGCACTTCAGCTTTGATCCGGGCGCTCCTGAGGAACCCTGGCGCGTCTCTTCCCCGGACTTGGACTTGCGCATCCGCCCCCTGGCGGCTCACCACAGCCGGACGAAAATCCCGCCTTTGTTAGCTTATATCAATGTCGATTACTACGAACAATTGCTCGAAGTCGAAGGCTTTGCCAGGGTCGACGGAGGGCGCATCTCAATCGAAGGCCTGGGCAAGCTGGATCATAATTGGAACCGCTGGTAGGAAGGCGATCACCTCGTATAGATGACTCAGTTCATCTCTTCTATTTTTTGAATAAAATCTCAATAAGTTCCGTATTAAATATTTCCACACCGTTTTGATTTAAGTGGTGTGAGTTATAAAAATGCAATTCGTCGTTTAATTCGATGAGTTCATTAAAATTATAGTAAGCACCATACTTCTCTATTATGTCATCGAATTCACCGTTATTTGAAAAGGATCGATATTTTGCTTGTGTAATGGGCGCTTGAACCAATATACAGGGTATGTTCCGTTTTTTTATCAGGAGAAGAGCTTTCTCGAAAGCCTTTAGTTGTTGGTCTTTGATGTACCAGGCTTCTTCATCGAATTCTGTAGGTTCAAAATACTGTAACTTTTTTTCAACAAAACCGCCTTCAATATATGTGTCATCTCCTTTGACTATTTCTTCTTTGTAATTTATGTTTGTTCTAAAAATATCTCTGTAGAAGCCATAAATCAAAGTGTTATATACTTTTATATGATTTTGGGTCAAAGCCATTCTGATTGACTCAAAATCATTTCTGTCATTGGCAATGATATCCAACGATGATTCGACCCCATCACTTAAAAATGTTGCAGGGTATACCTCATAGATAATTAATTTAGGATTTATTTCATCTAGGTACCTTTTAAGAAGAATTTCTGTCTGTGTCGGTGTTTGAGCACTTGAGCCCAAATTAAACGTGTTTAGTCCATACCGGTTAAAAATTCTAGGGTCAAAACCACGGTAAGCATGTGACGAACCTAAAAAAAGTATATCAACATTATTGACATCTTTGATGTTTTGCAGTCTTGAATACATATGACCGTTGGAGCCAATTTCATAGTTTAGGTTCTTTTTGTATTCGCCGGGAATGTAATTTCCCCAAAAGATAATCAATAACAGATACACTACGATTGAAAAGGATATAAATAACAAGATTGATTTTATGAAATTCTTCATGATATCAAAACTGGAAGTATATAAATGGAGTCTCTGTCGTTTGCATAAACATACCAATCGAAAAAATGATGAATGAATAAAACGCCCACCTGACAGGCCTTGGCCAATTCAAGCCCAATCGTTCGATAGCATATTGGTTTTCCCGTCCAGACCATTCTATAAAAATAAAAAGAGGAATGAGTATCTTAATAGCCGAAGCGTTATCCCATCCTTCGAAATAAGGCATCGTAAATAGTGATTTAGAAAAGATTTCAACTAAAATACTTATGGCATGTGAAACGTTCTCGGCTCTAAAAAATATCCAGGCCAAAACGGTCAAGCTAAAAGTCACACCGATATCGAAAATTTCCTTAATAGTTGGGAAATACTTACCCTGCGCCACGATTACCAGGTTTTTCCTGTTTCTATTCAAGAGCAAAAGAGGTAAAAAGTAGATGGCGTTCAAGGCCCCCCAAATGATGAATGTCCAGTTTGCTCCGTGCCAAAATCCACTCACGATGAAGATGATGAAAATGTTTCTAATTTTCATCCAAGTATCACCTTTATTACCACCCAATGGGATATACAGGTAATCTCTAAACCAGCTTGAGAGCGAAATATGCCAGCGTCGCCAAAACTCCGCGATGTCTCTTGAGAAGTAGGGGAAAGCAAAGTTCCTCATCAAGTCGAAGCCAAAAAGCCTCGCTGTTCCAATTGCAATATCCGAGTATCCTGAAAAATCGCCATAGATTTGAAAAGCAAAAAATAATGCGCCTAATAATAGTACACTCCCAGAATAGTCAGCCGAATTATTGAAAATCAGGTTTGCATATTCAGCGCAGTTATCGGCTATTACCATTTTCTTGAATAATCCCCAAAGAATTTGTCTTAACCCGTCAACAGCCTTGCTGTAATCAAATTCACGTTTAGTATGGAATTGAGGCAGCAGATTTGTCGCTCGTTCAATGGGTCCTGCCACTAATTGAGGGAAAAAACAAACGAATGCAGAGAACGCTATAAAATCTGTAGTAGGCTCGAGCTTTTCTTTATAAACATCAATCGTATAGCTTAGATTTTGAAAAGTATAGAAACTAATCCCAACAGGTAAGATGATATTTAAGGATCTAGGGTTTAATTCAATTCCCAAAGATGTAAAAGCGGCTATCAAATTGTTTTGAAAGAAGTTGTAATACTTAAAGAAGCCAAGAAAACCTAGGTTTAGTAAAATACTTATGAATATTAAAGTTTTTCGTTTGGACTTGTTTTTCTCTTTGGAAAGTCCTAAGCCAATAGAATAGTCAACAATTGTACTCAACAAAATTAAAATTAAGAATCGCCAATCCCACCAGCCGTAAAACAAATAGCTTGCAGCTACAATCAATAAATTCTGAAATTTAAGATTTTTATTGGCTGCAAACCAATAGAGGATAAAAACAGTCGGCAGAAATACTGCAAAATCGATTGAGTTAAATAGCATTTTACCTGTTTCTCAAGAACCATCGCAGCTGGAGATTTACGCGTACTATATCAATGGCGAATGGAGTCCCGCGAACTCAGTACCATATAATCAAAGAGATTGAAAGAGCTGTAAAACGAGAATGGTTTGGATTTCTTGTTTTGATCGGATGGGTCGGCAATATGGCATGACTTGGATCTCTGTCAAAACAACCCATTGCTGCGCTTAGCATAAATCCAATTAATCAGTGATGTTTGTATTTTGGGTGTCAAACTATTCACTAAAGAAGGAGAGTGTTTTTGTTCAAGCCAAGCGAAGACATTCGGTTTGCGCTTGACGATAAAGTCGAACGGTGCGGGTTGTGTTGTTCCTTCGTTTCTCTACCTCTCCACACTCAACACCCCTCCCACCGCGTTCAGCTTCAACGTCCAGGTGCTGCCGGGCTGGAACTGCTGGAACTCGCTCAGGTCGCCGGGGTTGTAGCTGATTTCGCCCTTTTCGGTGTCGAAATAAACTGTGTAATCGGCGCTTTCATCCCCCAGGCGCTGGTCACTGCTGATGTTGGGCTGCTCGTAAACCGGGAAGAGATCGTGGCCCTCCAACGTGTAGGTCTGGATGGTGGTCCACTCGTCCAGGGTGTAATCGCAGTATTGCTCCGTCTCGGTATGGCAGTCTTCTACCACTTCGGCGGAACCGTCGCCGCGGTCGATGGTCCTTTCTTCGCACACTTCCCGGCTCTCATCCCGGCAGGAGACGTTATAAGCGCCCGAGGGCGGGCTGCCGCTCTCATCGTTGTAGTTTACGGCGCGCATCTCCTGCAGCGGCACCGAGGTTTGCCAGTACACGTCGCTCACGATGGCTTTCACAGACGAGGAGGGAAAGACGAACAGCATCAGGATCGCCACACAACAAATCGCCAGCGCCGCGAAGATCCCACCCAAAAGCAGCCAGTTGGGCTTCTTCTGAGCCGTCCCGGCGGGGGCGGGAGGCGCTGCGGGTACGCCAAAGGACATCGGAACCGCGGCAGGCGCTGGTCTGGTAGGACGCGGCAGGGGCGCGCCGCATTTCTGGCAGTTGACATTCGCGCCCGGGTTCTCGGTCCCGCAGTTGGTGCAGGTCAGCTTTTCCGGCGGTTTGGCCGACGTGTCGATCTCGCGCCCGGCCTGGCGCGCCTGCCCTTCCTTTAGGTCCCCGCCGCATTGCGAGCAGGTCGTCGCGGTAGACGGATTGCGCGTGCCGCAGAACCCGCAGTGGATGTCCGCGCCGCGCCTTTTCAGGTCGCTGGCTTTTTCCTCGGAAACGAACTTCTTTTCAGCTGGCGCTTCGAATTTTACGTTCTCGGGCTGCGGCGCACCGCAGTTCACACAGGTTTTGTCAAAGCCCTTGTTGCGCGTGTTGCAATTCGGGCAAGTCCATTCCAGTTCGATAAAACCTTTGCTTTTGCGAGCCATTCTGCCTCCTCAAGAAATGCTTGGGGGAATTTTATCAAAGATTATCATCCTCCCTGAGCGGAGCCGCCGTCGGTCGAGTAGTCCGGAGGGCGTATCGAAACCAGGCGGCGCAGTCGAAGGGCCAATTCACAATGTGCGCTTCGACTGCGGGCAAAGCCCTCCGCTCAGCGAGGAATTTAGAACCCATGCCACCTGCGGACTTCATCCAACCTAGACTCGACCTCCGGCTCCCCGCGCGGACAGGGGTCGCCCGCATCGAACTCTGCCCTCGTGCCTGCCAGCGCTGCGAAGACCGCTCCTGCCCCGTTTGCCACGTTCGCCGGGTCGTAACCGCCTTCCAGGACGAAGACGATCTTCCCGCCACAGTGCTCCGCGGCCAGTTCCACCAGCCGCTTCGAAACCTGGAAAAATCCCGCTGATGAGAGTCCCAGCGCCGTGATCGGGTCGCTCCAATGCGAGTCGAACCCGGCTGAGACCAGGATCATCTGCGGCCTGAACGCTTCGACGGTCGGTTTGATAATCATTTCAGTAATCTGCGCGAAGGCCTGGTTCCCCGCAAAGGGGGGCAATGGCACATTGACAATGCGATTCCTGGCGCGCGGGGCATCGTCGATCCAGCCGGTGCCGGGATAGATGCCCCATTGGTGCGTGGAGAGATAAGCCAGGCGCTCATCATCCAGGAAAGCGGCTTGCGTGCCGTTGCCGTGATGCGCATCGTAGTCCACCACCAGCACGCGCTCCAATCCCTGCGCCAGGGCGTCACGAGCGGCTATCGCGATATTGTTGAATAGGCAAAATCCCATGGCTTTATTCGGTTCGGCGTGGTGCCCCGGCGGGCGGACGATGGCAAAGGCATTCTGCGCTTCCCCGGCGATGACGACGCGTGTGCAGGCCAACGTTGCGCCTGCGGCCAGCATGGCATCCTCGAAGGACGTCTGTGTCACGAAAGTAGGGGCATAGTCGATGATGCCGGGCGCCTGCTCGTGGCAGACCCTCTCCAGCCCGCTGATCAGGCGCGGCACATGCACGCGCGCAATCTCTTCGGGCTTGGCGGGTAGGGCCTCCAGCTTTTCGGCTTGGAACGAATCCAATTTTGGGATGAGTTCGTCCAATCGCCCCGGTCGTTCGGGGTGGTCGGGGTATTCGTGTCCCGGGGCGGGGACAAGGGCGTAGGCGGTGGTCATGTCGATATTATACAGCGCTTAATAGGAGCAACGGTGGTCGAGTAGGCGGCGGGTCTCCCTGGCCCGTTCGGGCAGGACGGGCGATACACCGCTTCGCGGTACTCGACCAGCGCCGCCGTATCGAGACCACCATGTAAATTAAAGACCAACAGGCACCGGAGTGCCTGTTGGTCTTGAGGGGGGAGGGACACCACCGCCTGTCCAACATGGGGGGGACATGCTGTCCAGTTTGTTCGGTGGTTGACACCTAAATACCAATAAAAGGGAGGGCAGGTGTCGTTAGGACTAATATACACCTAAATAGTCCGAATAACATTAAAATAAGATTAGAAATTGGGCTTAAATTGTCAGGTTTTATCCCCCGGAGTTCCTATTATTCTGTCCTGTGCCCTCTGGAGCCAAACAGCTTCAGCCACTCATCCACTTCGGCGGGCGAGACTTTCCGATCAGCGGCGGGCTTGCTGGCTTCGCCGCGCGGGGTCTGTTGCAGCAGACGGGCGAATTCGTCTGACGATAGCACCTCGGCCCGGGCTGCGCGCGCTTCGGCTTGCACCTGCTTGTCGGAGCTGACCACAGTCCAGTTTTTGGCGGCGCGCCCCAGTTTCTTGAGTCGCCTGGTGATAGCGGCATCGGCGGTTGTTCCAGCGCGGATAAAGTGCGCTTTAACGGTCCCCAGTCCCCGGGTCCCGGCCTGATCCGCTGGCGCGCCGTCGAAGTAGACTTCCACCTGCTTGCGGTGCAGTCTGGAAAATTCTTTCAAGACCGCCACCAGTTGCATTTCGTCATCCAAGGAGTCCAGGCGCAGTCCCACTTTTGGGATCAGATTGTGTCCGTCTACCAGATAGGGCATGTCTGCATTATAACGTAGTGACAATCGTCGCTTGACTGCGCCGGACCGTTGTGATATAAACTCGCCCTAACAACTAAAAATTCGCTCTTATCCAGAGAGGCTGAGGGACCGGCCCTGTGAAGCCTCGGCAACCGGTTAGCGCTAAGCCCTCAGCAATCAGCCATAAGCTGAACGCTGATTGCTGAACGCTAAAGTAGGTGCCAATTCCGGCAGATGAATCTGGAAGATAAGATGAAGCGCTCAGCCTCTTCTTACTTACCAGAAGAGGTTTTTTGTTACCTCTTCCGGGTAATGGGCGGAAATAAACCAAGAGGAGTTTCTTATGACCGACCCCGATCGAAAATTTGGATTTACCACCCGACAGTTACATTCGGGATATACACCCGAAGCAACGACCGGTGCACGGGCTGTGCCCATCTACCAGACCGCAGCCTACGATCTGCAGAGTACGGATCGCGCCGCCCGTCTGTTTGCGCTCGAGGAAACCGGCAACATTTATACGCGTATCAGCAACCCGACCAGCAACGTGCTCGAGCAACGCATGGCGGACCTGGAAGGAGGCGTGGGGGCGGTGGAGGTCAGCTCTGGGCACGCCGCCCAGGCGACGGCCATCTTTGCGATCTGCCAGGCGGGCGATCATATCGTCTCGGCGGCCACCCTGTACGGCGGGACGGTCAGCCAGTTCAAATTCACTTTTCCGCGCCTGGACATCGAGGTGACGTTCGTCGACCCGACTGACCCGGAGAACTTTCACCGCGCCATCCAGGAAAACACCAAGATCATTTACGGCGAAACGCTGGGCAACCCGCTGGTGAACGTCTTCCCGTTGGAAGCGGCGGCCAAGATTGCGCAGGAATGCCACATCCCGTTGATGATCGATAATACGCTGGCGACGCCGTACCTGTGCCGGCCATTCGAGTGGGGCGCGAACATTGTCACGCATTCGACCACCAAATACATCGGTGGGCATGGCACCACTATGGGTGGCGTGATCGTAGATGGCGGCAATTTCGACTGGCATCACGAACGTTTCCCGAATTTCACAGAGCCTGATCTTTCCTACCACGGCGTGTCCTACGCGGACGATTTCGGGTCGTTGGCGTTCATCTCCAAGGCGCGCGCCGGGATTTTGAGAGATATTGGCGCCTGCCAGTCGCCGTTCAACTCCTGGCTGCTCATCCAGGGCCTGGAAACGCTCAGTCTGCGCATGGAACGGCACATTGTCAACGCGCAGACGGTGGCGGAATTCCTTGAGAAACATCCCAGGGTCAATTGGGTCAAGTATCCGGGACTGAGTAGCCATCCCGACCACGAACTGGCGCGGAAGTACATGCCCAAAGGACCCGGCGCGATGATGGGCTTCGGTGTCAAAGGTGGGCGGGAAGCCGGGGCGAAGTTCATCAACAGCCTGAAACTCTTCAGCCACGTGGCCAACCTGGGTGATGCCAAGTCTCTGGCCATCCATCCGGCCAGCACCACACACAGTCAGCTTTCGGCTGAGGAGCAAGTGGCGGCTGGCGTCAGTCCCGATTTTGTGCGTTTGAGCATTGGTATCGAAGACATCGACGACATCCTGTGGGACCTCGACCAGGCCCTGCGTTAGAACATTACAAGTGAAAACCTTGTTTTTGGTGCAAAACTTTTGAACCGCCAAGCACACAAAGTACGCAAAGAAAACCTTTTAAAACCTTGGTGATCTTTGCGGTGAGCCTTCTGGTTTTCCCGTTGAATATAGCTGGGATTACGGCTCATCCGAGTTAGGAGACAAAATGCCGGTCAGAATTCCAACCACCTTACCTGCTCGCAACATCCTGGAGCGCGAAAATATTTTCGTGATGGGGTACGAACGTGCCCAGCACCAGGATATCCGTCCGCTGCGCGTGGCCATCCTGAACCTGATGCCCACCAAGATCGAGACCGAAACGCAGTTGCTGCGCCTGCTGGGCAATTCCGCTTTGCAGGTGGAGATCACCCTGCTGCAGACGGCTACCTATCAACCTAAAAACACAGCTGCTGACCATCTGATTGCGCACTATCGCACCTGGGAACAGGTACGCAAGGAGAAGTTCGATGGCCTGGTTATTACTGGTGCGCCAATCGAACACCTGCCCTTCGAAGGAGTGGAATACTGGGACGAACTGTGCGCCATCATGGATTGGGCGGAAACGAACGTATTCTCCACCCTGTACATTTGCTGGGGCGCGCAGGCGGGACTGTATCACCGCTATCGCATCCCGAAATATCCGCTATCTCAAAAGATGTTCGGCGTATTCGAACACAAAGTGCTGGCCCGTAACGAGAAGTTGTTGCGCGGCTTCGACGATGCCTTCCTGGCGCCGCATTCACGGCATACCGAAGTCCGTGTTGCGGATGTCGAGAAGATAGATGATCTTAAGTTGCTGGCCGTTTCGGACGATGCGGGCCTTTATCTGGCCGCCTCCCGCGACGGACGGCATGTGTTTGTCACCGGGCATTCGGAGTACGACCCTCTCACATTGAAAGGCGAATATGACCGTGATGTAAACCAGGGACTCCCTATCCAGGTTCCCAGGAATTATTTCCCGGACGATGACCCGTCTCGCCCGCCGCTGGTACGCTGGCGCGGACATGCCAATTTGTTATTTTCGAATTGGTTGAATTACTACGTTTATCAGGTCACACCGTACAACCTCAAACATATCCCCCAGCATGGAACCTATGCAAATTTTTAGGGCTTGGGACATTCGTGCATAGGTGAAAATAAAAATGATGTCATTCTGAGAGACCGTAGGGAGCGAAGCCCGCCCTGAGCCGGGCCGAAGGGAATTCCCGCGCGGAGCGCGGGAGACCCTTCGCGTTGCTCAGGGTGACATAATTCATGATTCACGCCAATTCAACTTCTTTCGTCGTAATGTAGAACACGGGCGGTTGCTCGAAGTGCTTTTTCACTGCGCACAGTTCCGCCGACTTGACCAGCGAGGGGCGATATTTCTCAGGGAAGGAAGACGGCACCTGGATCTCCAAGTCCACTTTGCCCACCATACCGGTAACCGGGTTGCTGTGCATGCGCTGCACAATGCGAATGCCATCGGTGGATAGTCCACGCTGGCGGCAAAAGCCCAACACATAAATGCCCGCGCAGGTGCCCATAGAGGCCAGGAACAGGGCGAACGGGGTGGGTGCGGAACCCTCGCCGCCGCCTTGGGGTGGTTGGTCGGTTGCAACGGTATATTGGCCAAAGTGAGCGTCTACGCGCGCGCCGCCGGGGAAGTCGATGATCATTTCCATGTAAAAAACTCCTTTAAGTGTTATCCTTTGTTAGATGGGTTTAACACCAAAAAGTTGCATGACTGTGCTTTATAATGCTTACAACCAAACACAAGGAGTATCACATGGCAAACAAAAAACGCGGTGACCTGGTCGTTTCTTCCGGTGGCGGGGTAGTGCGCGACCTGGTATTGCGCTTCAAGCTCATCATTCGCTTGATGGGTGATAGGCGTGTCAACCCCTTCATCAAGCTGCTGCCCGTGGCTTCGCTGGCGTATCTGATCTTCCCCTTCGATTTGATCTCCGTCATCCCTGGCGTTAGCGCGCTGGACGATGTGGCGCTCGTCTCGTTGGGCGCCTATCTCTTCATTGAGTTCTGTCCGTCCGACGTGGTACAGGAGCATATGCAGAGTCTGACCAGCAACATGGATGCAGTAAGCAGTCACGATGAAATAGTGGATGCCGAAGCCGTTGACCTGGATGACGAGCAAAAATAGGACATGAATATGAAGCGCGTTTTATTGGTGTTTTTATCGCTGTCCCTGGCCGCTTGCCTGCCGACGCCGACCCCGCTGCCTCCTACGCCCCTGCCTGCTACAGTTATCCC
>CAZLOC010000118.1:0-10034 GCA_964560935.1 uncultured Anaerolineaceae bacterium
GGACGACATGCCTGCCCGCCGTCGCGACAGGCACATCCAGCCGACGGTACCATCCCGGCTGCCCGGTGCGGGGATGCGCGATGGATTGGACAAAGTCCGTGCCGCGCAAGGGGCCAAGGATGACCAGCAGGGTCCGTTCGCCTTCCAGTGTCACCGACTGAGTAAAGGCATGCAGCGCCGCCTTGCTGGCCGCATACAAACCAATGGTAGGCAAGCGCAACTCTCCGGCCACCGAGCCGATATTGACGATCAAACCGTCCGCGGGTATGAGCGGACGCAGGCCAACAACCAACTCCAGCGGCGCCAGCGCGTTGATCTGCATGACCCGCTCCACCTCGTCCACCGTCATCTGCGCCAATTGAGAATGGCTGCCGATACCCGCGCAGTTGATGACGACATCGAGCCGCTCCCCTTGGGCCGTCAAGTCTGCAATCAACTTGCGGCGCGCAGCAGGATCGCTCAAGTCACAGGTGAAGGTCCTGGCGGGATGCCTTAGCGCGGCTTTGACGGAATCCAGTCCAGAGGCATCGCGGTCGACGAGATAAAGGGAGCAAGCTTCCCGGTCGAGCAGATGCGCGAGTTCACGACCCAAACCGTGCGCGGCGCCCGTCAACAGGATGGTTTTGTTGGCAAGGTTCATTCTCGATCTATCTTTACCGAATCCGCAATCGACTGTTCCAAGGAGAACGCAGGCTCCCAGCCCATCTCGCGCCGGATTTTCTCCCAGGAGAGGATTTTGTCCACAGCCATTTCGGACGGGCGGCGGATGCCTGGGTTCAGCTTGAACAAATCCATGATCCACAAAATCGCATCCAGGGTGCGGACACCTGCGCCCGTTACCGGGAAAAGGAGTGGATTCTTTCCGGTAGCTTTCAACGTCTTTTTGACAAACGTAAGCATTTCCTCATTGTGCGCTGTGACGATGTAGCGCTCGCCGCTGCGGCCTTCTGTCAACGATAGAACCACAGCCTGGGCAACATCCCTTACATCTACAAAACTATTGATATAAGAGAGCATCGGCAAAACCGGCAGGAAGCGCGCCATCCGGTACACAGCTCCGATGCGCTCCGAGCCAGGACCAAGCACCACACTGGGATTGAGCATGATGACGCGCATTTTGCCAGCCAGTTCCAACAGTTCTATTTCGCTTATGCGCTTACTGTAACCATACATATCATGTTTGCGCTTGTATTCCAGGTCAGGTATCATGGACTCGTCAGTGATTCCGTTCGGGTTGAAGCCGATCGCAGAGATAGAACTGATAAAGACGAAATTCTTGCAGCCCGCATTCAATGCAGCTTGAGCCAGGTTTCGCGTACCAACGACGTTGGCCTGGTAGATCGTACCCGCATCGGAACGCCGGAACGAGACCAGGGCCGCGATATGGATAACGGTGTCCACATCCTTAAGTTCAGTCGAAAACGTCTCCGGCTGCGAAAGATCGCCTCGGATCCAGCGCACGTTCTCCAGGTTTTCGACACCGAGCAGTGTGGCACGCTGCGTGCGTCCCAGCACGCGCAGTTCAGCCACCGGGTCATGTTCGTGAATCGCTTTCACGATGTACTGGCCCAGGAAACCAAATCCACCGGTGATGAAGTAGGTCGTCATAACAATTGGTCTCACAGGTCTAACAAGTCGGTCAAGTCTGACAAGTCAGACCTGTTGGACTTGTTAGACTTAAAACGAAACGCCTCGTCCAATTTGAGGACGAAGGCATTTGCTCCGCGGTACCACCTCAATTCAACTCGAAATCGAGTTGCTCTCCTAGCCGACCATCATCGGCCTGCGCTGTAACGGTGCGCTCCCGTGCTCGTTCTACTCAGCTAACAGCTTTTCTTCGGCACTTCTTCCGGGCGACATTCAGCGCTGGGGTACTGTGGGGGCTTCCAGCCATGGTCTCGATACACCGCTTGGCAGTACTCGACCAACGACCTCCTTCTCTATCAGCCTTGCCAGTCGCTTACTCCTCCCAGAGTGAGTTTTGATGATTATACACACCTAAAAAAGGAGAGTCAAGTCACAAATTTCCTGGCTTGACAAATCTGCATAATTTCGGTATATTCGGAAATGTCCGAAATAGACAAAAGGAAATCTGTGACTGCACTGACACCCATCCAGCAAAATTTCATCATCCACTGGGGCGAAATGGGCGAGAAGTGGGGCATCAATCGCACCATCGCCCAGATCCACGGGTTGCTTTACCTGTCGCCACAGCCGCTCACTGCTGAGGAGATCAGCGAGACGCTTTCAGTGGCACGTTCGACCGTCAGTGTGGGATTGCATGAATTGCAGAGCTGGGGCATAGTCAAGGTAGTGCACGTGTTGGGTGAGCGCACCGACCGCTTCGAGATCAAGGGCGACGTGTGGGAGATGTTCCGCTGGATTGTGGACTACCGCAAGCGCCGCGAGGTGGATCCTACCCTGAACATGTTGCGCGAGACCGTCGCCGAACTCGAACAAAGCCAGGAAAATGCCCACACCAGGGGCAGGCTGCGCGAGATGCTCGACCTGTTCGAGACCGCCGACTCACTCTATGCCCAGGCCCAGAACGTGTCCACACACAAGATTGTCAGTATTGCCCGTATGGGCGACATTGTCAGCAGGCTGCTCAAATTCTTCCCGGAGTAGGGAAGGATATTTTTTTACCACCTTATTTCGATTGGTACCGAAATGTCCGATATAACCACAACCACTTATCCAACGCTCACCCTGGCAGACCTGTTCCAAGAACGTCTTCAGCAGGTGGAAACCTTGCTGGATGTACAGGTCGCGGACGAATATTCCAGCCTGGCGCTGGCCCTTCGTCAACTGATCCGTGCGGGCGGGAAAAGGATCCGTCCCCGGCTCGTCTTATTGACCGGGAGTCTGCTCGGGTCCGATCTGCACCGTCTGGTCCACCTGGCTGCAGCCGTTGAAATGCTGCATACCGCCACGCTCATCCACGATGACCTGATTGACGAGTCGGTCTTAAGGCGTGGCATGGAGACGCTCAACGTCCAATGGACGCCGGCTGCCACCGTGTTGGCCGGGGATTTCGCCTTTACGCGCGCGGCAGAATTGGTAGCAGCCGCCGACAGCACCGCAGTGATGCATCTGTTCGCGGAGAGCATGGCGGTGATGGTAGCTGGGGAGATGCGCCAGTTGTTGCGCGAGCGCGGCATTGCCAGTCGGGAAGAGTATTACGACTGGATCAGCGCCAAGACAGCGGCCCTGTTCGAACTGGCCACCGGAGCAGCCGCCCTCCTGGGCCGGGCCGATGCGAAATCCGTTGACGCGGCGCGTCGTTTCGGTCATGAGATCGGTATGGCTTTTCAGATAATGGACGATGTGCTGGATTTCACCGGCAACCCGGTTACGTTGGGCAAACCGGTTGGTAGTGATTTGCGCCAGGGCGTGGTCACCCTGCCGGCGTTGTATTATCTCGAAGCTCACCCGGATGATTCCGCTTTGAACGCGTTGATTGCCGACAAGCGGAGCAACGAGCACAGCCTGAATCGACTCCTGGCCGCCATTCGGGAAAGCGGAGCCATCCAGTCGGCTCTAGCCGAAGCGCAGACCTTCGTAGGACGCGCACTAGAAGTGCTGGCAAGCCTGCCCGGTAGACCGGAGCGCTTCGCTCTGGAAGAGATTGCCCGGGCAATTGTCGAAAGAGAGAGAAAATAGGAGTGAGATCATGAAACTGGATGACTTCCTGCCTACCTGGCAATTCAACGAAGTCCATACCATCATTGTGGATGCCCCACCCGGACGGGTCTTCACCGCCATCAAAGAACTGACCCCGGTAGAACTCTCCCCCTTGATCTTCTGGATGTTGAACCTCCGTAATCTGCCCGCCAAACTAATGGGAAAACACGCCCCCACAGCGGCTCAATCCGGACATTTTCTTGACCAGCTTTACAAGGGCGGATTCATCCCCCTGGCCGAGGATCCCGGCCGCGAGATTGTCTTCGGTCTGGTAGGGCAGTTCTGGAAACTGGATGGTGGCGAGGAGCCTCCCATCCCCAGCCCTGAGGCTTTCCTGATCTTCGAAGATCCTGCTTTTGCCAAAGTGGCCGCCAACCTGCTTGTGAACGTGGACGAGCAAGGATGCACCCATTGCAGCACTGAAACGCGTATCCATGTGCCCAACTCCAAGATACGCCGCAAATTCACCTGCTACTGGCGGGTCATTTCAATGGGGAGCGCCTTCATCCGAGTATTGTGGCTCAAGGCGATCAAGAGGAAGGCTGAACGAGAGTAATAAGTGTGCTACTACAAGCAGGGTTGAATAAGAGAAACCAAGGAGAACACGCTTCACGCTTCACTCTGCCGAGCAATTGCATGGATCAGACCCCGAAAGACCAGGCGGTGGAAAGGACCAAGTAAAATCCAGTATGCGAAACCCCAAAAGCCGCGTGGGGCGAAGAAACCGGTCTGTGATATTCTGGTACCCCCCTCTTCGGTTTCGATGCGCCATTCCATCCAACCTTCACCGGGCGCTTTGAGCTTGGAATATAAACGTAATAATCGACCCTCTTCAATGGCTTCGACACGATAGAAATCCAACGTAGCTCCAACTTTCAAACTGTCGGGACGGCCTCTCATACCGAGCCCACCGAAGAAACGGTCGAGCCAGCCGCGTAATTTCCATAGCCAGTCTGCATACAGCCAGCCGCTTTTGCCGCCCAATGCTGCAACCACGCGAAACACTTTCTCAGGTGAAGCGTCGACTCCTTCACAACGGTGGTCGATAAAAAAGCCTTCGTGTTTCATGAACTTTACCGGTCGGTCACAGTCCCTCCAGGCTGGCTCAAGGCGGTCCGGGCGCAATTGACCAAGTGCAATGTTCACCGCCTCTTCATACCCAATCAGGTTGACGTTCGGGAAAGTACGACGAGCGGATTCATCCTGAACCAGACTGTCACTTCGCAGGCCATCCACCAATGGCCTGGCAATTGCGGCAGGAACTGGCGTCATCCGCTCCACACCCAGGGCCATGAACCATAAAGGAATACCCGGCAAAATCATATATTTGCGCCATAGCCCACGCAGGCGACCATAAGTCAGCATCAGTTCTGCATAGCTCATTTTGTCTGGCCCGCCAATTTCAAAGACCTGGCTCTGGGCGCCCTGATTTTCAAGGGCTGCCAACAAGTAATCGATCACATTTTGCGCCGCGATTGGCTGGGACGTATTTTGCAACCAGACTGGACCAAAAACGATTGGCATCAATTCGGTCATAAAGCGGATCATTTCGAATGAAATACTGCCTGGTCCCACTATTACCCCTGTGCGGAACTCTGTCACCGGAAGTTTCCCCTTGCGCAAGGTTTCACCGGTTTCAATGCGGGAGCGCATGTGATAAGAGATTTTTCCATCTGGGTCAGCCAGTCCACCAAGATAAATGATATGTTCTACACCGGCCTGCTCGGCGGCGATTGCAAAGTTTTGTGCGCCATTAAGTTCAAGGGACGTATACCCTTGCCCACTGGACATATTGTGAATCAGGTAATAGGCTGTGTGGACGCCCTCCATAGCGGGTGCAAGGGTTGACGGATCCATGACATCGCCCTGAACCACCTCTACATAAGGGAACCAGGTGCGAGCTTTGAGTCGAAGCGGTTGGCGTACCAGGCAACGGACATGGTAGCCACGTTCCAACAATTCAGGGACAAGTCTGCTGGCAATGTATCCTGTTGCACCCGTGACAAGGATGAGTTTTTTATCCATGAGAGCGTGCCAGCGCGCGCGCGCGCGAAGCCAATCGGTTTGTTAATCCGTCAAAAATAAATTTATGAAAGGGGAACATGGCATACCAATAAAGTAATCCAGTCAGGCCATGCACATCAAAGTAGGCGTTGACCCTCAAGAGCGTTTTGTCATCTTCTTGAGGTAGGGATTCGAATTGCAGCCAGGCATCGCCCGGGACCTTCATCTCAGCCCGCAGGCGCATCAAACGGTTGGGGTCGAGCGCTTCCACACGCCAGAAGTCAAGAGACTCACCCGGCCAGATTTCATCCGGATGGCGGCGGCCGCGTCGCAGGCCCACTCCGCCGACCAACTTGTCAAGCCAGCCGCGGATTACCCAGGCCCAGTCCATGTAGAGCCAGCCGCGCTCACCCCCCAGGCCCGTGTAGGCACGAAAAACCGCTTCAGGGGACACGTCGACCACCATTTGTCGCTGCTCGATCATCAAGCCCTCTTTCACCGTGAACGTGTAGGGCTTAACATCTCCGGCTGTTGTTACCAGCGCATCAGACCAGGATGTTTCTACATTATCGCGACTGATGCGTCGTAAAGCGAGATGTGTCGCCGTCTGGAAATCGAGGGGCTTTATTTTCGGGAAGAGTTTCTTCGCCAGATTATCATGTACTACCAGCTTGGCACGCAAGCCTTCGATTAGCGGTAGTACGATGCGCCAGTGGATGGGTGTCACCATATGAATCCAGTAAGCGGAAAGGCGCGGTGCATAAAAGGGGGTAGGAATAAGGAAGCGCTTCAACCCGCGCTCTTTTGCGTATGCAAACAACATGTCAGCATAGGTCAGTCGCGTTGCGCCGCCAATCTCGATCATCTTGCCTTCGCTTTTGGGGGTTTCAAGCGCTTTCACCAGATATGAAAGTGCATCGCGGATGGCAATCGGCTGCGCCATCGAGAAGAACCAACGCGGACAGATGAACAAGAACTCGCGTTCAGACAGGTAACGAATCATCTCGAATAATACACTGCCCGATCCAACGATCATGCCGGCCCGGAATTCGGTCACAGGAACGCTGCCATTCGAACGCAGGATATAACCGGTTTCATGCCGGGCACGCAGGTACGGCGAAAGATAATCAGTGGTATCGACCAATTCGCCGAGATAGATAATACGTTTTATCCCTGCTTCTTCAGCCGCTTCGGCAAAATTGAGCGCCGCAGTCATATCGCGCCGGGCATCCACTTTTCCACCCTGTAAACCGTGGATTAAATAATAAGCAACAGACACGCCTTGCATCGCCGCTACGAGCGACCCTTTATCAAGCGCATCACCTTTCACAACCTCAGCCTGCCCCCGCCATGGACGGCCTTTTAGCCGTTCCGGGTCTCGCGCCAAGCAACGGACCCGGTAACCCGCTTCGATCAATCTCGGGACCAATCTCCCACCGACATAACCGGTTGCACCTGTTACCAGAATCAAATCAGACTTTGCCATGTACTTCCCTTTTATCGACTTCCTCAAATTATACCTGCTTGAAGTTTAGGACGGTTTCATTGTACAATCGCCTATAGGAACTCCTGTGGAACAAACTCTCAACCGTCTACGCACTTTACCACTGTTCTGGCTCTCGCTGGCTTTTATCGTTGGAATTATCCTGGCCAGCGAAGTTCCGCTCACCTATGACATCTGGCTGATCCTGGCGGGTATATTTCTCTTGTTTGGGCTTCGTCCGAATAAGCCGGCAGAAATTCTACGTCTTTCCACTAGAACGTATTTGATCATCGTGCTATCGCTGGTTAGCCTTTGTCTGGGCGGATTCCGCTATCAACTGAGTATCCCAGCAATCGACGCCTTCCACATCGCCTGGTATAACGACCGTGAATACGATGTGCTCGTCACCGGCACCCTGGACGAACCGCCGGATTACCGCGATACGTATACCAATCTTTATTTAAAAGTTGAAGCTGTTGACACGGGTTCAGGTGATTTGCCCGTTGAAGGTTTTCTACTGGCACGAGTCTTCCCCAATGAAAGCTATGAGTACGGCGAACACATCCGTATCCGTGGGAAACTGGTCACACCGCCCGAAAACGAAGAATTCTCTTATCGGGAGTACCTCGCCCGGCAAGGTATCCATGCCTACATGTCGCGCACCGAGGTCACTCATCTGCCTGGTGAAGGTGGCAACCCGGTCAAAAAGGCAATCTATGCCTTCAAGGACAAAGCACTCGAAAATATTTATCTCATATTCCCTGATCCAGAAGCCTCCCTTTTGGCAGGCATCCTATTAGGCGTGGATACTGGCCTCCCCAAGGACTTACAGCAGGCATTCAAAAATACCGGCACGGCGCATATCATTGCCATCTCCGGTTTCAACATTGCCATTATCGCCGGGTTGTTTTTTACACTCTTCAGCCGCACACTGGGTCAAGTGCGCGGCTCCATTGCAGCTATTTTGGGGATAGCGCTTTACACCTTCCTGGTTGGCGCCGACGCAGCCGTTGTCCGTGCCGCCATCATGGGAGGCCTTTCCCTGACTATCCGCCAGTTTGGGCGTCGCAATGATGGTTTGAGCGCCCTGATGTTGTCCGCTGCTCTCATGGCCGCCTTCATGAATCCCAATATCCCCTGGGATGTTGGCTTCCAACTTTCCTTCTTTGCCACCCTGGGTCTTATCCTTTATGCTGAACCTTTTCAGGAATGGGCGGTCAGGGTCATTACCCGCTATACGTCACCGGGCGCTGCTCAAAAGCTGGCCTCCCCTATTTCTGAATATTTCCTCTTCACCCTGGCCGCGCAACTCACTACTCTGCCTATCATGGCCTATCATTTCAAGCGCATTTCGCTGGTCTCGTTGATCGCTAATCCCTTCATCCTGCCCGTCCAGCCCGCCGTGATGATCCTGGGCGGGATTGCTGTGCTGCTTAGCTTGGTCTGGTTACCGCTTGGGACGGTTGCTGCCTTTAGCGCCTGGCCCTTCGTCGCTTACACCATTCGCTTGGTGGAACTGTTCGACCGCCTGCCAAACGGCGTCATTGTCTTAGGGAATCTCTCACTCTGGTTGGTCTTTCTCTTCTACATCGCGCTTCTAAGCTGGACCTTTTTCCGCCACCGGATAAAAGACTTTTTCACCGGCGAGCAGGCCAATCTCCCTACTTTGCCTGCTGTTACAATTGCCACCGTTCTTACTGTGCTCGTCATGGTAACCTGGCGTGCTGCTTTCACCACCCCCGATGGACGACTTCACATCACTTTCCTGAATGTCGGCTCCGCGGACGCTATCCTGATCCAGACACCTGGAGGACGGAACCTCCTCATCAATGGCGGTCCCAGCGTCTCTCTGCTCTCGGACGGACTCGGCCGCCGCCTTCCGCCACTCAACCGTCGTTTGGACTGGCTGATCGTCGCATCTACACAGGAAAACCAGCTATCTGGCTTGCCACGCGTGGTAGAGCGCATTCCCCCTTCCAATGTGTTATGGGCCGGTAACGTAGAGGCATCTTTCTCCGCCCGCAACTTGGACGAGTGGTTTATTGACCAAAGCATCCCTGTCACGCGCGCTGAGGCAGGCTCTGAATTGGACCTTGGAGAGGGCGCTTTTTTGCATATTCTCAATGTTAATTCGCGTGGCGCTATCTTGCGAATAGAATGGAATGAATTTCGGGTATTGCTGCCAGTTGGAATGAACTTTACCGCCCTGGAAGAACTCAAGTATGGGGAAGATATCGAGATGGTTTCTACGCTCTTATTAGGGGATTCCGGCTATGCACCGATCAATCCCCCTGAGTGGGTCGCCAACTTGAATCCGCAACTCATCATCCTAAGCGTTGCCGCTGGTGACCCAGATGGCTTGCCACATGAAGGAACGTTAGAGGCGATAGAAGATTATGCTCTCTTACGCACCGATTACAACGGCTGGATCGAGGTCACAACAGATGGGGCGGAGATGTGGGTTGAGGTTGAGAAGCAGACTCAAAACACGTATCGAAGCGATACTGAAACCCAACCATAAGCTGCCTGATTTAAAGCAAAAGGCTCTGCCGGTTGACAGAGCCTTTTACACTGATTTTTTGAATTCAGACTATCCAACGCTGGAGAGGCTGTCATTGATGGTGCTGAAGACGTTGCCAATGATCGGGCCAAGCAACATGAGGACCGCAATAACAACGATAGCGACCAAAACAAGGATCAACGCGTACTCTACCAGACCTTGACCTTTTTCTTTCGGGGCGAATAACATGGTTTTTTTCTCCTTTCTTAAGATTTAGGAATTGCAACTTTCAGGATGTTATAGTTGCATTATAGATAAACATAGTACGACTTGCAAGAGATTTTCCATACATTTTTGTTAGGA